>JAKBSX010000105.1 GCA_021844725.1 Actinomycetes bacterium
TTCCGATCTTTGTATTTTGATGGGCAAAGTTTCGTAGCTCATCTCGGGGTTGGCCCCCGAGTCTAAATTGGCCAGCCAGGGTAAACGGTCTTATAGTTGCAAAGAATTTATGATGTAATATGAAGACGTTCTGGATCTAGGTCGCAAATAGTTGCCTGGGTATAAATGACCTCTAGAGGGGAGATTCGGTGATCAAAGATCTGCGCAGCTGGCTGGATACGCTGGAGCAGCATGGGGAGTTGCTGCATATTAATAAGCCGGTAAACCCCAAGACTCAGATGGGGGCTCTATTGTACCAGTCACGTTCAAAGGCTCTAATGTTCAATTCCTTGACTGGGGCACCCGGATGGCGTTCAATAGGGAACGCGCCAGCCAATATGGATCACGTCGCACTGGCATTTGAAATGAAAAAAGAAGAAGTCGTTCGTCACTTGGCTGAGAAAATGTCTGAACGAATTCCTTGGGAGCGTGTGTCAACTGGTCCAGTTAAAGATATTCATCTTGAAGGGGAGCAAATAGATCTTACCTCATGGCCAGTGCACCGCGCCGGGACTAAAGATGGTGGGGAAGTAATTGGATCGGGGATGGTATTTACCATTGATCCCGAAACGGGCAAGCAGAACGTCAGTATCCACAGGCTTCAAGTCCAGGGACCACGCCAGACAGGAATCTTGATGGTTCCTAGGCATACCAGATCTATATACTCCAAGTACGAGGCTTTGGGCAAGGACATGCCGGTTTCGGTCGTGATCGGACATCACCCTCTCTATTATATGGCAGCTGCAATGAGCGGTTCATTTGGTATGGATGAAATGGAGATTGCCGGAGCACTTCTGGGTGAACCGGTGAAGATGGTCAAGTCAGAGTTGAGCGATATTTTTGTCCCAGCCTATGCTGAGGTGGTTATTGAGGGTCATATTCCCCCGTTTCATCGAGAGGAGGAGGGTCCATTCAGCGAGTTCCAGGATTATTACATTGCGGGTACGGGTGAAAATCCTATAATTATCGTCGATAAGGTGACCAAGCGGAGCGACGCGATATTCAAGAATCTTCAGAATGGTAGTGAGATGGAGGGATGTCTGTTCCATAAATTTCCGTTCGGCGCTGCAATTTATAATCACATCCAGAATGTTGGTGGTTACGTTGATCTGGCAGACCTCCTTGTATTGCCTGGAATCTTTGGAGTTGTGATTCAGATGACCCCCCGTTTTGCAGGAGAGGCTAAGAATGTCGGGTTGGCTGCATTGGGTAGTCCGGTATTGCATCCTAAAGTTGTCATTGTCGTTGATACCGACGTCAATATTTATGACTACTGGGAAGTCTTGTGGGCGATCAACACGAGAGTGGATCCTGCAAGGGATGTATCGATAATCGATGGCGTAAGAATCCATCCAATGGATCCAACTGGAGTGGAGCTGAAAGGCCCAGGCGGCCCAGACTGGCAAAGGTTGGGAAGCAAGATGGTTATTGACGCAACTAAGCCCGCGACCTCATTTCCTGAAGCCAGAGAGGAGTTTGAACGAATCCGGCCAATAGGTGATGGAGAGGTGTTTCTTGCAGACTTCCTCGATTAACTTTGCGGTCATTTGTTTCTCGAAATGTGACTCTTTCATCGATCAGGCGCAGGTTCTGGATGACTCGTAAAATCGGAGATTATGTGATGTGGTGGTGAATGTGTGTTCTTGCTGACGCCACAGGCATCACCCGAGATTCTTAGCCATTCTCTGTGCCTTTCCAACGTGCGAACAAGTTGTGTTCAATTTCAAATTGATCCAGTACTTTCCCCACGCTCTGCTTGAGAAGGTCTTCAATTGTCTTTGGGTGGTGGTAGAAAGCTGGAACTGGCGGCAAAATAGTTCCTCCGGCGAGTATGACAGATTCCATGTTCCTGATATGGATCAAATTAAGCGGTGTCTCGCGAGTCACTAGAACTAAACGACGTCGTTCTTTTAGACAAACGTCAGCAGCCCGAGTAAGCAGATCGGGTGTGTAGCCTGAGGCTATGGCAGCCAATGTCCGCATTGAGCATGGTATGACTACCATACCAATTGTCTTGAAAGATCCAGAAGATATAGCGGTACCAAGATCTTCCGGATCGTAAACGACATCACCATATATCTCAATTTCTTTTCGGGTCATTCCAAGTTCGTAAGCGATACTTTTTTCAGCCCCTTTGGAAAGAACCAAGTGCACTTCTATGTTTTCGATTTCTTTTAATACCTGAAGCATGGTCAATGCGAGCTGAGGAGCGCTCGAACCGGATACTCCCACAATCAACCTGTCAATCGTACCCATTTCTTCGCTTTGCCTTTCTGGGTTCTGCCATAAGCATCAATTCTTTGAAGTCGCTTTTGTTGCGCCGGCCTAGGTGCGCCAAGAAGGAGGACCCACAACGTAAGGTCCGCAGTGGACCATGAATTGTAAAGATCCACCTTGAATATTCCTTGCAATAAAGGCCGGAGAAACTTTCTAGTAACTCTATTCAATTTTGGCCCATTTACCAACCGTCAGCCAACTTTCACAGGTGTGAAGCCGCGAATAATTACTGTATAACCATATTTCGTTGTGTTAGAGGTGATGGTTTTCAGCTTGGTATAGATGACAACAGATTCTGATTATTCAGTCGCAATTTTGGCCTACACTGTGGTTGAATTGCACACCAACGCAGGGTGCGGATTACATTTGGACGGGGACTTATCATTTGGGTTGGAACCATTTGGAAACCTCTTGGATCCTTTCAGCACTGTTGGCACTCGGTTAATGGCAGGGAATAGCATATCTTGTCGCCTGATAGTAAAAATACCAAATGGGTTCGGCGGGTCCCCGTCAATTGGTCCACCTGATCAATTTTTGTGGAACTGGACACCATAACCTAAGCTGAAGTGTTTACAGCAACTACCTCAACTGATATCAGACAACCATTTATATCGGTCATAAGCCCGTATTCGATCTGAGTCTTACCTCTCTTTTTGTCTCTTGCATAACCGAACTTGGCTGACGGACAGTCTTGTTCTTCCACCTAGGAACTTGATAGATCATAAAGTACCCGTGAGCCTCAGCTTAGATGACGCTTAGTCCAAGAATTCTCGAATCCTTCCCTGGTGCTCTAACAGCCGTCCATTGCTCTATAGACCTCAACTATTGATGCATCTGAAATACTGAAATTACTTGCCAAGGTTGTGTCACTGCACCACCTGGTGGTAGCTAACTTTGATGTTTGGTGGGCTGTTTTTGCTATTGTCAGCAACAATACTAAGGTATCTTTCTCGACAACTTGTGCAAGCCAACCAGTGACGCTAGCTTCAATTTATTGACCATAGCCGATGTGGGTGCTACATGTCTCCATGGGAAATGACCTTTCGATCTCTCAATCTTCTCCTGGTATCTTATGACTCTTACCAGCTAAGGATTTCTTTGACAAAAGATATCGTTTCTGGACGAATATAGGAGAGATTGGCAAATGTTTCGCCTCGACCTTGAGATTCTCACGATAAGAACGTCGTAGTAGATGGGTCTCGTAGATCTTATTCTTATGCTGACAACGTGTACTTAACACATGTATGGCACCACTCCATACGCTTCATGGAATGATGCCATTACATACCACAACCACTGTCATGCCATTCTGACTCGCACTTGTTAGCAATTGTAAGCTATTTATCCAGTTGAGAGTCGAGGAATCGGTAAAAACCAATCGTAAGTTCGGACTAGATCATGCTCAGGCCACCGTTGACGCTCAGAGTCTGTCCGGTGATGTAGTCGGCTTCAGATGAGACCATAAATAGGGCGGCATTGGCTACCTCAGTTGGAGTACCGACCCGGCCTAGGGGAATGGAACGGATGATCGCACCCATTAGTTTCTCGTTGCCTTCGCTTACGTCAGCCAACATAGGTGTGTCAGTCAGGCCCGGAGCAACACAGTTTACATTGATGCCGTTCCTGGCAGTTTCTCGTGCCAGAGCCTTGGAAAAAGCAATTACTGCACCTTTGGCGCCGGAGTAGATTGCCTCTCCACTGGATCCTACACGTCCGGCATCGGAGGCAATGAATACGATTTTTCCGTGACCTGCCTCAATCATGTGAGGGACGGTGGCATGGGCACATGCCACGTGGCCGCGGTAGTTAATATCAATGACGCGGTCCCACAGGGTCTCATCGGTTTCGACAAAGGGCATTACTTTGTCCCAGCCAGCGTTGGAGATAAGAATGTCTATTTTCCCAAAGTGCTCCACACTCCTTGCCACCATGTCACGCACTGCACTGGCTTCGGCGATGTCGACCGGGATTGCAAGAGCCGAGCCACCGACTGAGTTGATCTCCTTTACCATGCCATCAGCACGTTCCCTGGACAGATCAGCTATTACAACGTTGGCGCCGCCACTAACCAGTCCTAGCGCTATGGCACGACCGATGCCACTTCCAGCTCCAGTAACGATTGCAGTCTTGCCTTGGAACCTTTCATTGGATGACATTTATTATTTTCCTTTCAATAGTCCGTTTGTATCTAATGCCCTAATTATTGAGAGTTGTTCAGAAGTTGGTTCAGGAGTAGTTGGAACCAACTTTGGAATGACAAGGTCGAACCCGGTAGCGGCCCGAACTTGGTCCACTTCCACGCCAGGATGTACTGTTTCTAGTCGCATCCGAAGAGTCTCCGGGTCAAAGCCCATTGTGCAGAGTGGGGTGACTACCAGTTGGGGACCTCCACCTGGAAGATCTGCCGCTTTCCAGTCTGCTGGTCCACGGAGAAATCCGGGTCCGCTCATAAAATCAACACGCTCCACGAATGTACGGGTGTTGTGTGACTGAGTGTAAATAAGGATTCTGCCTACCCGCGAAAGAAATGGTAGGCCTACCGTTCCAGGACCACGCATAGCGGGGTGATTCCAGTCGCCGACAGATACCAAGTTGCAGTTTCCAAAGGCATCTATCTGCAGTCCTCCGGCGAAGAAAACCGTCAAGACATCTGCACGACCTTCCAGTAGGACTACATCATTGAGCGACAGCGATGTATCGGCTCTCAGTAGGTCGTAGTCGCCACATGAAGCTACCACCGGACCCAAGTTAGGATTTACTGAACAGGTGCCGCCGGCAATGGAGTAGAGATCGGGCGCGTGGGTAAGTTGAGCCAATCTGCATGCAACTTGCGGAATGGTGCTCGCAGTTCCCATAATGCTTACATCGTCATTACGCAGCCTCTTGGCAAGTTCAACTGCCATAAGTTCGCTGAGCGACCACGGCGCTAATTGATCATTTGAGCTAACTGTCACTGCTGTTTACCCTTTCCGTTCTGATAAGGCAACCGGTAGCACCCCATCGCCATAGCGTAGCTCGGCTAAACGTTCTCCGATTGTCTGAAGATACTGATCTTCAGACATGTCTTGCACGAATTGTTTTATATATCCTTTGGCGCCTTCGTCATCTTTCGCTATGCTCATGTATTGGGCAATCTGGCGATCATCGAAGTCGTAAGCGCCGTGAGAAGAAGTGGGGTAGCACCCTCCCGGGGTTTCCACCACGGCATGGACCAAAAATCCGGGGATAGTGGTGCCTTGTGGATGCTTTGAGATTTCCTCGGTTGGAACGATCCTCTCTACTTGGAGAAGGACTGTCTTTGAAGCTAAGGCCATGTATCGGTCAACAAATTGGGCCCCAGCAATCACGGCGTTTCCATTCTTATCGGCCTGATAGGCATGCAGTAAGGCGACATCGGGCTTAAGCGGTGCGCCGACATTCACTTGGTTGCCAGTGAATGGATCGGTGGTGGTGGAGTAGTATTCCTTGTTTACTTTGGGAATGTCTGTAAACTCAATACCCTTTGGCAATGCTATAAATGGCAGGCCACCTGCACCAGCGTACAGTCCGTGGGTGATGTAGGCTTCGTCGCATTCCAGGACTTTGAGAGTTCGTGACTCGATTTGTCGACGAAAGCATGGCGCAAGGCCAATGTGTTCGAATCCCACGTATGAGGTGGCGATTTCTTCTATAAGACCCGCTGCGATCAAGAGCTCCGCGTTAAATGCTCCGCAAGGGCTTGTAAGCAGTCGCTTTATTCTGCGATTCTGGCGGATTACCTCTCTAATCAGAGCCATCGGATTGTTATGCAGGTGCATGCCACCGACTGTCAAGAGTCCAACGCCATTAGGAATGTAGCGTTCCACAGCTTCAGATAGTGGGAGAACTTTGTTCATCGAACATTCCGCCAGTCCGTGATACGACACATAGGAGTCTGGGTCACGTCCCAAAGCTTGGTGTTTCCAGAATCATTTGCATTTACGCGTGCTTCAGTATGAAAGTAAGCCATTGCTGTATCCTCCAGATGCAAGTTCACCCGAGAGAGCATAGCCCAACTTTGCTTTGGGTGCATATCGGGAGGTCAGAGTGCCTATACGCCGGTTGTAGCGGTTTCTTTCACCACTTTCGAAGGGTATAGGGAGTTGGCTCGAAACCAGCAACTTGCGATATCGGATGGTCGATTTTGAATAGTCGACTTGGGGGTTAGTAGACTGATGGTGGATTAACGCCAGCTCGCATGGGAGCTTGACGGACTAGGTAAATCTTGAGCTATGTTTTCGTTCCGGATTTCTGAATGATTTTAGAGCCTTCGATTTCTGACTCAACTACTAGTCCGATCTCAATCCCATATGACAACACAGATCACCCGCTATCTGGTACTTCGTCAAGAACTTCTGTATTCGTTCTGACTACTTTATCCGAATTGCAGTTGGAATAGGTGACCTTATGAGTTCAAATACCTGCGCTTGGGTCCAATTCTGGAATGCGGATTCGGGATTGTTGGTATCAAGCCCATACAAATAAAGACCCTGAAGCTTCGAACTGGACTCGTTTATCAATGCTGCTTGGGTATTTGTTTAGCTGTGCCCCTTGCAATAATTGCTTTTGCATTTTTTTGATTTTGTTTAGGTCTGCTAGAATGCCTTTGCTTGGAATTCGCCCTGACTGACTGCGGTTTGGTTTTGACATGGGTTCTTTGAGTAATATTAGGTTAGTGGCTTGTGGACTATAGTTCCAGGCAAGAGATATGGTAGATTTCACACAATGAAGTATGTGAGTTAGTTGAGATTTTTAGGTAGAAGTCTCTGCGGCAACTCTGCGGCAACTCTGCGGCACTCTGGCACTCCGCGGATTATTGCGGGTTCTATGTGTTGAACACACGTAGTCGGAGTCGAGTTCTATGTTCAACTTTTGCGAGGTTAACAATTAAATATCCATGACCAGAAAGGAAAAACATGGCAAAAACAACCTCAACACCGGAAGGCTTGTTCGATATAGACGGACTGTTGACGGACGAAGAGCGCGAGATTCGAAGCGTTATTCGTAAGTATGTCGAGGCGCGCATCAAGCCGGATGTGGCTGATTGGTTTGAGCGGGGTGAGATTCCAGCTAAGGAGCTTGCCCGGGAACTGGGAGAACTCGGAGTCCTTGGTATGCACTTAGATGGCTATGGGTGCGCTGGGGGAGGAGCGGTGGCTTATGGTTTAGCCTGTCTGGAGCTCGAAGCTGGTGACGCCGGCATTCGTTCCCTTGTCAGCGTGCAGGGTTCACTGGCGATGAAGGCGATTCACGCCTTTGGTTCTGAGGAGCAAAAGCAGCATTTTCTGCCAAGAATGGCCACTGGAGAAATTATTGGTTGTTTTGGACTGACCGAGCCTGATTTTGGATCAAATCCAGCAGGCATGCGAACCCGAGCTAAGCGTGATGGTACGGACTGGTTGCTTGATGGCACCAAGATGTGGATCACCAACGGTAATATTGCCGATGTTGCCATTATATGGGCGAGGACTGATGAGGGAATTAGGGGATTCATAGTTTCAACCAATTCGCCCGGCTTTCAAGCAAATCTAGTTCATCGTAAACTTTCGCTTCGTGCGTCGGTC
>JAKBSX010000106.1 GCA_021844725.1 Actinomycetes bacterium
TATTTTCTTTAGGGAAATTCTGTAGGTAACCGACTAGACTTCGAATACTTCTCGCTCGCTAAACATCGATTTTCGCCTTCCTATCGGAGGTTTTCTAATGGCAAAATCCAAATTTAATTTATTCCCCGCTAGAGATATGGCTGTAGATCTTGGCACTGCCAACACTCTGGTCTATGTGCGAGGAAGAGGAATTGTACTGAATGAACCATCAGTTGTAGCCATCAATACCAGGGACGGTCGTCCTCTGGCAGTTGGAGCTGAGGCTAAGCGGATGATCGGTCGTACACCTTCGAACATCCAGGCAATTCGCCCGCTAAAAGACGGAGTGATTGCTGATTTTGAGACCTGTGAAAGAATGCTCAGGTATTTCATCCAAAAGGTTCACAATTCTCGCTATGGCAAGCCGAGGATGGTGATTTGCGTTCCCTCTGGAATAACCGGCGTTGAGCAACGCGCCGTCCAGGAAGCTGCCGAGTATGCCGGGGCTCGCAAGCCTGCTTATATCATTGAAGAGCCGATGGCTGCTGCAATAGGAGCGGGATTGCCAATTCACGAACCCACTGGAAATATGGTGGTTGATATTGGAGGAGGAACCACCGAAGTTGCAGTGATTTCCCTCGGAGGAATTGTCACCAGTAGATCCATTCGAATTGGTGGAGATGAGCTGGATCAGGCGATCATCTCTTATATCAAAAAGGAATACAGTTTGGCCCTTGGTGAGCGGACTTCGGAAGAGATAAAGATTGCCCTTGGGTCAGCAGTTGAGCTAGAAGAGGAACTCCAGGCTGAAATTAGGGGACGGGACCTGATTACAGGTTTACCCAAGACGATTTTAGTATCCACTGAAGAGATTCGCAGGGCTATTGAAGAGCCCATTGCAGCCATAGTTGATGCAGTAAAGGTAACTCTGGACAATACTCCGCCAGAACTTTCCGCTGACATAATGGAGCAGGGCATCGTACTTACGGGCGGTGGCGCCTTGCTGACTGGTCTTGATAAGCGCATCTTCCAAGAGACGGGCATGCCAATAATCGTTGCAGATAATCCTTTGGATTGTGTGGTAAATGGTTCCGGACAGACTCTTGAGGAATTCGATGCCCTGAAACAGGTGTTGATTTCCTCATCTAGCCGGTAGTGGCAACCGGAGACTATGGCACGGGCGGGTTTATAGCCAGGCCAAGGATCACTTTAGTGGTTCTTGTCCTGGCCTCTTTGACGCTCGTCACTATCAGCTATAAGTCTCATGGTGGAGGCATAGGCTCGATTTTCCAAAACTCATTACGGAGCATTACCAATCCAATCCGCTCAAGTGCCGATGCCGTTGTCCGACCAATCGATAATGTATTTAGTGGAGCCTTCCACTATTCGTCGCTAAAACAGCAGGAATCGAAATTACAGCATCAAGTAAGTACGCTGAAAAATCAGGTACTGATAGCCAACAAATATCAAAGCGAAGCTCAGAGTCTGTCCAAACTGATCAATTTGCCATTTGCCCAAGGATTACCGTCAGTCGCTGCGATAGTGGATAATTACTCTCCTACTAATACTCAGCTCTCTGTAGATTTGGATAAAGGATCTTCCCAGGGTATAAAAGTTGGAGAGCCCGTAGTTTCAAGTCTTGGACTGATTGGGCGTGTGGTATCGGTGACTTCAAATTCATCGACGGTATTGCTTATCGCAGACCCTACCTCTTCAGTGGGGGTTGAATTTGGTAAAAGTAACCACATAGCTCTAGCTGTCGGCAAAGGTTCATTTAGTTCACTAAGCGTAGCATTAGTTAATCCTGGGACTCCTATTCATAAGGGCGAAACTATGTTTACCTCGGGATTGCAGGGTGGGATATTTCCTCCCGGTATTCCTGTAGGGGTGGTCGCCTCCTACTCTTACCTGCCAGGTGATCTACAAGAGCATGTGACGATATCCCCGTTGGCGAACCTGGCTCATTTGCAATATGTAAAGGTTCTGGAGTGGTTGCCAGGGGGGAGTAAAGGATGAGGGGACGAATACTTCGGTCGGCGTTGCTGGTTCTAACCGTCGTGATAGTGCAACATTCAATCCTTAATTCGGTCCAGTTTTTTGGAGTCCATCTCGATCTGCCACTGTTACTAGTGATCGTTGCCGGTTTCACAGTGGGACGGGAAGCTGGAGCTGTCATTGGCTTCGTAGTCGGACTTATGGTGGACAGCTTTCTACTAACCCCGTTTGGGCTTTCGGCAATGGTGTTCAGCGTTATTGGCTATCTCGCTGGACAAACTGAGAAAGGGTCGATTATAGGTCCTTGGACTATCAATGCCGCATTAGCTTCACTTCTAAGTGCAGCAGGGATTCTCGCTTATGAAGTTGCCTCTCGATTACTGGGATTTGGGCAGCTCCTTCGGATAAATCTTGTCAAAGTAGTTTTGGTGGTCGCTGTGACAAACGCGATTTTATCTGTTGTAATGGTTCCACTTGGCAGATGGGCGTTTTCATCGAGAGAGTCGAATTCTCGGCCACCACTTATGAGGCGCTAATGGCGGACACGCATTTTGCAAGGAGTTTTGTTGGCAAAGCGTACCTTTAATCGCAGGGAATCGAGAGGGCCGAGCGAACGTGCACGGGCACGGGCGGTCGGCTTTGCTGTAGCAGCACTATTTTGTGCCATGTTTGCCAGGCTTTACGCTCTTCAGATACTCGATAGTTCAAGCTTCAAGGCGCAGGCAGTCGCGAACCAGGTTAGACAAGTGACTCAGCAGGCTCCGCGGGGACTTATTACTGATCGCAATGGCAATCTCTTGGTGGGAAATAAAGTTGTAGAGTCGGTTACCCTGGCCCCTAACGTCGCATTTCAAAAACCGTTTGTAATCAATAATCTAGCTAAATTGCTGGGAATTTCGGCGGCTTCAATCAAGAGTTCGCTCAATAATCTTCAATATTCACCTTATGAACCAGTACCGGTCGATTTTGGAGTCTCAAAGACAAAGATTGTTTATATCGCGGAGCATGCATCCCAGTTTCCAGGTGTATCGTATCAGCTAACAACCCAGAGAGCCTATCCGGAAGGCACAACCGCAGCTCAGGTGCTTGGATACGTGGGACAAATAAGCCAGTCGCAGCTCAAGGCACTGGCCTCCAAAGGATATCAACCCGGGAACTCCATTGGCAAAGCTGGAGTTGAGCTTAGTTTTGAAAATTATCTACGGGGAAAGCCCGGAGTTTCGAAACTGGAGGTTAATGCCTCTGGGCAAGTTGTCGGCACCTTGTCCAAAAAGGCTCCGGTTCCAGGTGATAACCTGCAATTGTCAATAGACCTTAATCTTCAGAAGGTAGCTGATAACGCTTTAGCTGGAGAAATCAAAAAGCTATCTGGAACATATAACTCTTATTTCAGTAAGTACTATCCTCAACTAACCGGAGCCGTGGTAGTAGAGAATCCAAATAATGGACAGATTTTGGCAATGTCTTCTTATCCCACCTACAACCCAAGTGTGTGGGTTGGCGGTATTTCAACTGCCGAATACCAAAAACTTACGTCCCCTAGTTCTAACCAGCCTCTTATCAACAGGGCTATTGCTGGGGAATATACTCCTGGCTCTACATTCAAATTGGCCACCGCGTCCGCCGCACTTAAAACTGGTTTAATATCACCTTCGTACTACTACTTCGACACCGGGCTTTTCACGATACCGGGATGCACCTCAGGAAAATGCTCTTTTCACAACTCTGGTGGTGAGCACCTGGGACTTTTGAACATTACAAAGGCCCTGGCGGCTTCTGACGACGTATTTTTCTACAATTTGGGTTACATGTTCTATGTAAACCAGACCAAGTATGGGCAGGATCCGATTCAGCAGGAGGCAAGTGCCTATGGTTGGGGTCACTTGACTGGGATCAATCTTCCCGGTGAAGTCAAAGGTCTGGTCGATTCCCCAGCTACACGTGCTTATCTCCATCAGCATTATCCAGCGGCCTACCCCTATGCCACCTGGTATGTGGCAGACCAATTGGAAATGGCCTTTGGTCAGGGAGAGACTCTTATCACGCCGATTCAAATGGCAAATGCATACGCGACGTTTGCAAACGGTGGGACCCGGTATCAGCCACAGATTGCCAGCGGAGTGGTATCGCCAAGCGGGAAGTTGGTGAAGAAGTTCAATCCAATAGTGACGGGACATGTTCCTCTGCCAGCTGCTGATAGGCAGGCTATGCTAACCGGTTTCGAAGGTGCGGTCCAGAGCAGCATTGGTACGGCCGGAAGCACATTCGCTGGGTTTCCATTCAACAAATTTCCTCTTGCTGGTAAAACTGGTACCGCTTCGGTCACTGGTCAGATTCCAAACTCATGGTTTGTAGCCTTTGGCCCTGTTCAGAAGCCCGAATATGTTGTAGCAGTTGTGATCAAACAGGGTGGATTTGGAGCTTCGGCAGCAGCACCTGTGGCACGTCAAATCTTTCAGTACCTGATGAATCATCCTGTGGGCAGATCAACCTTTGGGCAACCTCACCTAGCTCCAGGTGTGGTGAATAATGGCGGCTACGGAGTCCCGGGAAATCCTCCCACTACCACCACCACTACTTCTACCTCGACTACTACAACCAGCGTGACCAAAAAGGCAGGCTAGTCCGTATCACTGATGCCGCAGTCGGAGCGACGCCTGGTGGTGGTTGATTAAGTTTGGTAAACAATGAACCAGTCGGCATTTTATGGTTTTGCACGAAAGTTGTTTAGGTAATAGCAGGGCGATCACCTCCAGCCTGCGATATTCTTTCGAGGGTTGCACTGTGATTCCGATTTTGAACTTGTGATGACATCTTTCAATTGGAAATATTTGGGTTACAGAAGGTGGGCTAAATGGATTTAGTGCAAGAGGGGGATCTTCTGCGGTCTCCTACTGAAGATGAGATCCAGAATTCACGGCTTAAGGAGTTCCAGGGATTTATTGAATCGTCTCTAGAAAAGCGTTTTCACAACTATGAGGAGCTTTGGAGCTTTTCAACCACTGAAGTTGAGCTGTTCTGGAATTTGATCTGGGAGTTCTTTCACGTGAAGGGTTCTAAACCCGGACAGCTTGAAAACACCGGTAAGAGCTGGAGCGACACTCACCGCGGTCTGGTATTGAGCAGTCGGCAAATGCCGGGGGCTCGCTGGTTCGAAGGAAGCAGTTGCAACTATGCGGAGAATGCTCTGTCGCATCCTGATGACCAAGTGGCGGTTTTATGCCAGAGTGAATCTCGGCCCGAGCTCAAGAGTTACACCTATGGTGAACTTCGTGCCGAAGTTGCCAAAATTCAAGGTTGTCTGAAAGACCTTGGAGTTTCGGCTGGAGATCGTGTTGCTGCGTATGCTCCAAATATTTTTGAGACCCTTGCCTTTTTCCTGGCCAGCGCTTCCATCGGAGCTATTTGGTCCTCCTGTTCACCCGATTTTGGGATTTCGGCGGTAGTCGACCGCTTTGCCCAAATAGAGCCCAAGGTGCTATTTGCGGTAGATGGATACCATTATGGGGGAAAGCTGATTCCACGAACTGAAGAAATTGGCGCAATTGCCCAGGCTTTGCCGACCCTTGGTGCAGTGGTTGTGCTCAATTATTCCGGGAACTCCAGTCATAAGCTGCAGTCGGGTAAAGTCCTCGATTATTCATCGTTGGTCTCCGGACAGCACCAATCGAGCGGTCCTTATTTTGAGAGGATTGATTTTTCTCACCCTCTATGGATCCTTTATTCCTCGGGTACTACCGGTTTGCCAAAGCCGATCGTTCAGAGCCATGGAGGAATCATTCTGGAACACCTAAAGGCAATCGGGCTGCATCTAGATCTGAGACCTGGTGACAGGTTCTTTTGGTTTACGACCACCGGCTGGATGATGTGGAATTTCCTGATCGGCGGTCTGCTTTTAGGGGTGACTGCGGTCCTCTATGATGGTTCCCCTGGGTTTCCAGATTTAAACCGCTTATGGGAGCTGGCTGAGTCAGCAAAGATAACTTATTTTGGAACGTCAGCCTCCTTTATTCAAAGTTGCCAGAAGGCAGGACTGCACCCTGGAGAAGAGTTCAATTTATCCAGCTTGAGGGGAGTTGGTTCCACAGGGTCACCGCTTTCGCCAGAGAATTTCCGGTGGATCTATGAAAATATTTCCCCTGAGCTGCAATTGGCATCGGTGTCGGGTGGTACCGACGTGTGCACAGCATTTTTGGGATCGTCCCCATGGCATCCGTGCAAGGCTGGTGAGATTGCAGCAAGATGCTTAGGGTGCAAGATTTCTGCTTATGACGAAGCTGGTGGCAGCGTGTTGGATCAGGTTGGAGAACTGGTAATAGAGGAGCCGATGCCGTCTATGCCACTTCAATTTTGGAATGACCCTGACGGATCAAAACTTTTTGAAGCTTATTACTCGTATTTCCCTGGCAAGTGGCGTCACGGGGATTGGATCAAGATAAAGCCCAGTGGGGCTTGCGTGATCTATGGAAGGTCTGACTCAACTTTGAACCGGGGTGGAATTCGGATGGGCACATCTGATTTTTACCGGGTTATTGAGTCATTTGATGAAATTTCTGACTCGTTGGTAGTTGACACTTCCCATTTGGGTCGAGAAGGCGAACTCATTGCTTTCGTGGTGGTGAATCCGCAATGCCAGCTTACTTCTGGCCTTATTGGTGCCATTAAGGCCAAGATACGCTCCGAGCTGTCTCCACGTCACGTTCCAGATCGGATTGTGCCCGTTCCGTCGATCCCGAGGACAATCAATGGGAAGAAGATGGAAATTCCTATCAAGCGGATCTTGTGCGGCGAGGAACCAGAAAAAGTGTTGGCCAAGGGTGCGCTTTCGGACCCGAATTCGCTCGATTTTTATATTGGCTATACGAAAGAATCCTAAATTTGATAGTGCTGCGGCGGTAAATGGGTCGAGCCAAAACTGCGGCAACGGGTGCGACAGGAACATAGACTTCATCTCAACCGCAGTTAGCGCGTTGTAAGGGAACGCTGGTGAAGATTATTGGGCTTTCGTGTTGATTTGCAGTATCTGCCGTACAATTCCAATTTCAACTTTTCAAATATCTACCTAATTCCCGTATCTCACTATCTCATTGATTGCGGGGATTGCGGGATTGGGTGTGTACAATATGTATACTTGTCTTCATGAGTCAGCCTATAACGGCTCGCCTAGACGAAGATGTTGTCCAAGCCATCGACAATGCCGTGGCTTGTGGAGTTGCGCCTAACCGAGGAGCGATAATATCTCGGGCCGTAAAAGAATGGCTGAGCCATCACTCTGAAGAAGCGATAAAGGATTCGTACCGTAAGCGCTATGAGGCTATAGACTCTGACGAGCAGGAACTGATTGCAAAGTTAGGGATAAGTTCGGCAACGATAGTTATAGAAAGCAATAAGTGATCTTTAGAGGGGAAATCTGGGATGCCGAAATACCCGGAGTGGGTAGGAAACCAGTTGTTATTGCAACCAGAGATACCGCAATTCCTCTCCTTACCAACTTGGTTTGCGTGCTGGTGACTTCGAAATACCGAGGCCATGTCGCTGAAGTTGAGGTTGGACGTGAAGAAGGACTTTCTCACACTTCTGCTATCAACTGCGACAATATCTTCACATTGCCAAAGACCATGCTGACTACAAGACGCGGATCGCTCGGACCTGTGGCTTTAGAAGCCTTCAACTCTGCTCTAGAGATTGCGCTAGGTTTAGGCAACTAGCCCCACATTTTCACACAGCATTTTCTAGTGTCCCTATTCAGAAGTACACAGAATATATAGATTCCTTAGGAATATCTGGAATTAATCCTTAGTGACAAATGTTTTACCTAGTAGGAATGGCATTTGCTATCATAGGAGGACCAATGGGAAA
>JAKBSX010000107.1:0-6193 GCA_021844725.1 Actinomycetes bacterium
CGATCTTACGAACACGACTAGACGAAAATAGCAATAATGACATGCTGAACAGCCTGTTTAGCGAAGCTGCGATTTTAGCCTTACCAGGAACAATGTAAAACAGATTTTACTAAATACCGATGTTAACCTGCTATTTCTGTTCACTAGTGTTCATAGGCGTTTATAGGTAATATTTTGCCAACTACCGACCAACTACCGACCAACTACCGACCAAAGGTTGAGTCAATCCCTCGGCTGCTGGCTGAGGTCCACGATGATTGCGGAAAGCTTAGGCTTGTAAATATCGTATTCAGGAGGAAGCCCTGCGACCCAACGAATGTGAGGGTGAAAAATGCAGTGGTACAACTTTACGGATGGAAGGAGATAAATAGCCACGCCGGGGTGGTCACGTGCTGTCTCAAATTCGATAGTACTCGCACCACATCCAGATTCATCCCATCCGTGTTGCTCGTAGTCCCATTCAAAAGAGACAAGCCCAAGCCGGCTCGCCATCTTTATCACGTCGCAGAAGTCTGGTCTACGGAAACTTTCTGCAATCCAATCGCACGATTTTTGCTCTACTTCATTCAAGCTACTGTGGTGGGTCGTTACAACGGGTTGTTATCTCCCACGCAGAAGTCTTCTCCCTCGTGCCTACGAGCCGCTATTCCTGCACCTCCGTTAACGCCAAAATGCTCTCATTACCCGGGAGCATTCTAAAAAGAATACGTCTCGTGATTGAGGTGCTAAAAGGCCTTAAAGCGCGGCCCGATGAATATAGCAAAGGGTCTTATAAGCAGAATCGCAACGGATCGAGCGCCACTGAAGACACCCATGACACTTCAGAACACAAAAATGAAAGCAAAAGCACTGTCGATGACTCCATACCTGACAATTACAGGTTAAGCATCCCACTGGACGCGATTCTCGAAGACTCACCAGCCAGCGGGGGGCATTGCGCAAGCAAAACATCCAAAATTCAGAATTATGACCGCCACGTTGACAGGACATATCTGGATTTCAGAACTTCATTGCTCGACAACGTGACTGAAGAAAACATTCTGTCGGCCAAAATAGATGTGGTTCTGCGTCCCGCTTTCCACGGCGGGCTCCGTAGTGGCCTATGGATGACAGTGTTTGCCTGGATAGTGCTTCTGATCTTACTGGCTGTGAGCGGATTGTCCAAGTTTGGCCATCCCCAATCTTTTACGGCCAGTAAGTCAGCCGTTGGCTCAAACAACGCCATTATTGCCCCGCTGCTAGTGACTATTATTACTACGTTCCTGGCTGCCATTATCCGGCCAGAGGAACATTTGCTGGCAACTGAGGTACAGTCTTGCTACAAAATTCGTCTATCAATAACTGGGACAATTATTTTTTTTATTGCATTGTTCTATGCCATAGGTTTGACCGGCTGGATTATGTTAATCTTGTTAGCAGTCGGAGTTGTCGTTACCTCTGTGACTTTAACTTTCACGCGTAAGTCAGCTAGCCATTCGAAGAAGCGGATCAACGTAAGACAGTCCGACAAGCGTACCAATTTCAAACCTCAAGATTGAGGGAGCGAGGATTGTCCCAACCAAACCCAGTGTAGGGCTAGCCTTTGGAAGCTGTAGCCAAGTTGGTGGGGGTCCCGACGCTTATTAGGATGTTTGATGCTTCAGCGACAAGATGCAAAAAGCTTGGCACTTTTTGAGGCTATCCAAGCAAAATTAGCGCATTCACCCGATTGGCGAGTTTACCTTCAAGATGCCAGGGATTGGGCAGGTATGGTCTTCAATGAACGTCGAAACGACATATATCTTGGAGAATGGGTCAAGCTTTTAGATGATGCACTGGCTTCTGGTCAAGGATTATCGAACCTATGTGCCATGATGTTATCTCATGAGCAGCATGTCATCGATATGAGAAGTAGCTCTCCGTTTGCTAGCGTCTTGACATCCAAGGAACGCACGGAGGTGCTGCTGACGTTTCGGGGAATCGATGTTCGGTAAAGAGATCAGCGTTTAGGGATGATTTACGCGGTCTATAGACGTCTCTCTAACTCGGAAAATGTAAATTCAGGAGTGTTTGTGCTGGTACGGTTACAAAACCTAGCGTGTCTCGGAAATTGACTAATTGACATCAAATCGCTTGCATTACCGAGTCCTTTAGCCTCTCGAGTTTAAGCGACTCTTGCGCGCCTGTGGGGCCCAGGATGTCATAAGCGTGTAGTAGATGGTTTGCTGCTGCAATGATGCGGGCTTCATCGTTGCCGACTAAGGGCATTCCGTAATTTTTTGCCAACCATCGGGCTACTTCAGCCCACGAGTATAGCGCCCAGTTATCAGCAGAGAGAGGAGTAGGGAATCCGCCAGGGCCGCGCGTTCCCCGTGCCAGTTTGCGCACAGACTCGTAAGTCCGGCCAAGTCGAGTTGCGATAGTTTTCAGGGATACGAGATCTTCTTCTTCAATTCCAACCACTCTGAAACCAGCCCGCTTTACGTCTTCTGCTACACTCACTATGGCGTCGACAAGAGAATCGCTTTCTCTATTAACTCTCAAGATGCACTGACCTTTTCTTGTCTCTGGACTCGTGTCGTCGAGGCCCGCTTCGAAGATCTTGTCGTATTCGTCATCAGTGGGCATACGATCGAGGATCGCTGTAAACTCGTAGTGATTCATTTTCTTTACTCCTTTCTGTGATCATGCTCGTCGGCAAATCTGCCGATTGAAGCGGCGTGATTTTCCGGTACCCGAGGGGTCGACCAAACTGATTTTCTTTCACCACATACTGTGCAGCGGATGACTCCCCATTGATGACTTTTGTTGTGAGTTCTTGTCACTTCAAAAGTTGATTTATCAACTGCCGAGATTGCATCAGCAATTGGTTTCTTGGGGTGCCTTCCTCTTGATACCAAAAAACCAGTCTATCTTAGTGGTGTGACTATGCAACATGCAATTGTTGTAAACCTTGTTCGCTGACTATGATTGCCACGGTGGTTGCCAAAGCATCCAAGTCAAGCGAGCAACAAGCAACAAAAAACATGCCCCCAACAACCCGGCCAGAGATCGCATAATACCAGGTAAAGGCATCAAACTGCTAGGCAAATATATATATAGTTCTATATATTAAATATCGATAATTCTATGTAATAGTTATAGACAGAAATCTATAAGCGGAGTGCCAGGGCGGGGTGTTGGATAGGCGTTCAGGGGTAGTTTTTGCCAACTCCCGACCAAATATGGTTCGCTAAGACCTCTCATACTTAACACCTCCGCTATAGAGCTTTCTCCGGATTCGGCTCTTTCCGACGCCAGTTTTCAAGGAACAACATCTTAAGTAGATCACGCGTGATACACTTTTATTCATGGGAGATGTCAATATAAGAGAATTGCGAAACCATGGTGGAGAGGTGATAGATCGCGTGGCCGGCGGAGAAGTGATCACCATAACTCGCTCTGGCAAACCTGTAGCCGAATTGAAGCCGCTACTAAGTGGGGCCTTATCGGCTGAAGTAGCGATATCTAGACGTCGACTGCTTCCTACCGTCGATCATGATTTATTTCGAGCTGATATAGATCAAGTTCTGGATCCATCTATATGACTGCTGAGAATCGATTCGCCGTAGGAATCGTCGACACCTCAACTCTTTTAGTACTTGGACAACTTCAAAATGCGAACGACCTACCCAAAGAGCTAATGATAACCGCAGTGACTCTTGCAGAGCTTTCCGTGGGTCCACTAGTTGCCAGCAACGAGCGTGAACGAGCGGAAAGACAGGCACACCTTCAACAAGCCGAAGCAGATTTCGATCCGTTGCCCTTTGATGCTGAAGCTGCAAGAGCATTTGGAAGAGTAGCTGCCTCTCTACGCCGCATAGGCCGTAAAACCTCGGCTCGAGCGTACGACGCAATGATCGCGGCAACAGCGATATCTAATAACCTCCCTCTCTTCACCTGTAACCCGTCGGATTTTATCGGCATAGATGATTTAAATGTATTTTCTGTTCCGTTGCCAGAAATGCAAACGGAGTGAGCAGTAAAATTGACAATATGGAGGCTGACATTGAACTGTATTTGTTCCAATCCGGATTGAGTGAGTTGTAGATTGCTCAATTGTGACCCGAATTTTCGAGATGGGAACAGTTCCTGCGGAGGATGGGAGTACGAAGAATCCCGCGCCTGTCGTCTCGTGACCCCAGCGACTCGCTTGCGATGAATTTACTCAACCTACTAGTAGTCCGTTCCGCTAAACACGATACATGTCATGCCACCCCAAGATCGAACTTGTTCCAACGAAAAACGACTGGTGCAGCATTGAATTCCTCGACGCCTTTGAGAATGCGTTCCTTTAGTTCATCTGTGGAATCAACCCGTATATGGCGCAGGAATGTTCTGCTCATTTTCGAAAAGACAGATTCAATCAGGTTGAGCCATGATCCATGCTTGGGAGTATGAACGTATTCGAAACGTCCAGGACGGCTCGCCAGATAGGCCATAGTCTCTTTTGAGATATGGGCTGAATGATTGTCTAATACGACACGGATAGTGGCATCATCTGGATAGTACTCATCCAGTGTCTTTAGCAGTTCGATGAACTCAATACTTCTGTGGCGGTCTTCCACATTGGCAAAGATATGGCCTGAGTGCAAGTCGATTCCGGCCAGGATCGACACCGTGCCATGACGTGTGTATTCATAATCACGCCCTATCGTTGGTTCCTTTCCAGGCACTGGCGGCAGATCGGGTGCGCTAAGGCCAACGGCCTGTACCCCAGGCTTCTCATCGACGCTGACACTATAGATCGGACTGGTTCTTCCGGTTTGGATTTCGCCTTCAGAGTAGATAGAGACCTCGGAATAGACCATCAGCACTTCCTGCATCTTTCGGTCGAACTCTGGATCTCTCTTTTCTAAGTAATAACGGATCTTATGGGGCTTGATCTCGTTCTCGTCCAGGATGCGCCATATTGTGCTCTTGCCCGCCTTTGCCAGACGCGGGAATCCAGCAGCATCAGCGTGTTCAGATATAAAGCGGGTAAGGCCGGATATCGACCACAGCTCTGCTGTAAGTCCATGATCTAGCGGTTTGGTACAGGCAATGGCTACCACCCACGCCTTGGCTTCATCTGTAATCTCTGGTTCATAGGGACGGTGGTAGGTATCTTTCAGTCCCATCTGAACGCCAGCTGCAAGTGCTTTATCGACGCACTTATAAATCATCGGCCGTCCCACTCCAATTTGGCGTGACAATTCCGAGATCGATGTACCCTCTGCATAGCCAAGCAGAACCTTGGCCCTTTCAACTTCACGAAGTGGAGCTGTTCGTGACCCCGCCAGATCTTTTAGCATCAAGCGCTGATCTTCGGTAAGTACCAGAGGTGGTCGTTGTGTCTTTCTTGCCATGATTGCCTCCTTATAGAGTTCAATATAATCATGGCACAAATTATTACCTATGTAATGCTATTAGCGGAACGAACTACTAGTAACCGGTCGTCTGACAGGCAGTGGCGATTATGGTCTTGGAATTCATGAACGGAGCACGAGTAGCCGAAGCATTCGCTGAAGCATCAATGGCTTTTACGTTTCCTGAACCACACGGACTATTTTTAGTGCGGGAATGGCTCATAAACCAGAGCGGAGAGCTTATTGAAGAAGTTCCGGGTACACGAGGCTTACTCATCCCAAACATAGACCAAGTATGCTATATACGTATACAGGAGTCTCCCGAGAGCGCATAGGGAAGGATTCTGAATGGTTAAAGAGGGAACATTAAAGAAGGGCATGGTAGCAGGCCAGGGCAAGGCTCCTACTCGTCCACCCGAGTCATCCAGTCGCAGCCAACAATCTCAAGTACAAACCACGGCTCCTGCACAGCCGAGTAGTAATTCTGGGGAATAATGACCTGCCTGTAATTTTGTTCTTTCAGCTATCGGGCAGAAGCGTGGGATGCTCTTGAGGTTGTGGTGTAAGAGCCAGCTCTTCCCGAATCCGCTACGCTTAAGTGTCAGTTCGATGCTGAATAGTTTTGACTAAGACCTCTCATACTTAACGCCTCCCCTATAGAGCTTTCTACGGATTCGGCTTTTCCCCACATCAATCATTGCGAATGGAGGAACCTGGGTGGTCCGTCTCTCGTTGTAATCACGCACCAGCTTCCCTGGTTTTGGGTCGACACCCATCTTTCGCAGAAATTCTGACGCTACTGTTGAGTTGCCAAACTTCTCTACTTT
>JAKBSX010000107.1:6203-7812 GCA_021844725.1 Actinomycetes bacterium
ACCTTTTCTGCTCCCGTATTGGACTTGGAGGTCCCTGTCCTCACTGCTACGAACCAGTAGCTCACTCTGATCTAGATAACTAACTTTCCACCGTTAGATCCGAAGACCCGCCAAACTTCTCTACTTTGCATCCAGCGTAGGGCCCGTCAGTAAATGTTCGAGAAGGAGCATAAACCCCATAACCAACCCAATAGAGGGTCTCGTCCTCTACCAGCTTTTTAAGGGCTTTTGCTACTGCAGATCGGCTTCCGAAACGCAAGAACTCACTGGTGAGAAAGGCGGCATCAGATGACGAGGCAACGTAGTCCCTGATCTTCTGTTCAACTGTAGCCATTTTCTCACCTCCCTTAATAAACCACACCACTGCCATTCGGACTAGATGCCACGAGTGTCTACAACCCGAGATTAATTGACACCTGTGATAACTAATCAGTTATACTAGATGTCATGGAATCCAAATGGAACCACATTGCAGCAAGAACCGTTAGAGATGCCCGCGTTAGAGCTGGTATCACTCAGAGAGAGCTGGCACTAATTTCGGGGATGAAACAACCCCAGATAGCCCGAATTGAAAATGGCACCACCCAGCCAAGTATTCCCACATTAGGGCGTGTTCTTGAGACCCTTGGTTACGAACTCGTTCTAATACCCACCCGATCGGAAAATAGAACTACTGCCTTAAGGGTGTCGTCGAATATCAAAGAGCTGTTGCAAACCCATGATGAGAACGTTGCTTTACGGGAATGGCTCGTTCTTCTGGATGACCTCTATGCCGTCGCACCACTTCAGTTTCCTGGCCTCGTTTCAGAACCGCCCCCGTCGACTCAAGACTCTCGGTGGGATGCTCTCATTGCAGCGACTGTGGAATACGTCGCGGAGCAGAAGGGAGTGACAGTTCCGGCTTGGACGGAAGAAAAATGGAGAAAGTGTGAGGGTTGGTATTTTTCAGGGATTGCTTCCCTGGCAGAACAAGAGCGTGTTGAGAGTCCAAAGCCATTTGCAAAACGAGGAGTGTATCTAGTGCCTGAAGACCTTACTCGTGTCTAAAGATAGCCTTACGCGAAAAGAGCTACTTTCGCTCTTGTCAGAATTGTCGAATGAACTAACTTCTCGGTCCGTAGAGGCAAACCTCTATATTGTTGGCGGAGCAGCAATGGTCGTGGCGCATGATGCCAGGGACAGTACGCGTGATATTGATTGTCGATATACACCCAAGGCTATCGTTGATCAAATTTCTACGATAGTTAGAGATAAGTACGATTTATCTCCTGAGTGGCTCAATGATCATGCTGCTAGCCCAACTTTCCAAAAATTAACCCATTCTTCCAGCTAGACGGGTTGTCGTCATTTAATTGGACACTACAAATGAGTCGCAATCTTCTTTATCCGTGGAAGAGTGTCTTTGATTCCGAGTAGCCGGTAGATCTCTTTTTGATTTGGCTCTGGAGCACCTGAGTGACGAAGGTGATATACAACCCCTTTGTCGTTGGTTAGAACCATGGTCGTCCTCATATGGGTGGAGAGTTCCTCATTTATGGTTGACCAGCGTCTTTTGTCACCTTGTTGTCTTAGGGAAAGTTCAATGGCACAAAGTATGTGATAGGCAAGT
>JAKBSX010000108.1 GCA_021844725.1 Actinomycetes bacterium
ATTAATTTTCCATAACTGGTAACAACATCATATTTCACGTGTTCGGGATCAATCATACGGTTTACCTCCTGAAAAAATTTACGGGCACACTCGATTTTCTTTTCTTCGATGGGTCTCAATTCCAAGTTGGACAAGGATCCTTTAGTTTCAGCAACGAAATAGATATGCTTTACAGAGCCTTCCTTGAAGGAAATAGCCCAGTCCGGGTTGTAGTCTCCAACAGGAGTAGGGATCAGGAAGCCTCTTGGAAGCTTCGCGTATACGACCACCTCGGCGCTGGCATCAAGCTCCTTCACAAATTCACGCTCAACATTGGAGTCGGTAATCACGTACTCGTAGACATGTTTTCTAAGTTTCTCGCTGGCCTTAGTGAAGTCCTGCTTGTTTTGCCCTGCCGTGAAGATGGCAATATCGTATGAGTCGGCGATGCTGTCGTAAGTCAGACGTTCAATGATGATTGTGGCCTTCTGCTCGTTGATAAGACGTGAGGCTTCTTTAATGAAATGCTCTGGGTTAATTTTAAATTGATTGAACACTATCGTCTTAATACCGCTCAATATCTCTGCGATTGTTTTTCTTGTCAGTTGCGTGTTTTCGGCAATCTTCCCGAGTAAATCATAGGTCACCATTGAATGAATTGAAGCATAATTGGTTTCAACCGATGTGGTCTCAAGTGCAAATCCCTCACCATTACTCAGCTGGGCATAGGTAATCTGGTTCTCTTGAATCCCACTTTGGATGGTGTACTGAAGCGGAGCTACCTGTAAGTTTTGGTCGAGAGCCCGGATGCTGTTTTGAATAAGTTCACTGGAATCAAATTGAACGCGATAAATCGCTTTCCTGTTAATCCGGCTCCAGAGAGCCTTGAATTCCATTTTCTCGAAGTTAGTATTCAAGGGGTTTTTTTTGGTCTTCCGGTCATCTCCCACGTCGGGTAGCTGGGATTCGCTGTAGATGCTGTCGATCAGCCCGAAAATCTTTTCATTGTGAGAGGAAAGCCCATAGGGAAGAATTGCCAAGGTTCCTTGGGCCTTGGCTTGGTGATAGGCCTCGGCAATCTGGTCTGTATCATACGATATAATCATTCTTGAGGAGATATCTGTAGATCTGCTTTGCCATAGTTGGGGTAATTTCCATTGTTCCAGTTTCAGTAGTGATAATTTTCCCGATGAAGTAGGCTTCATCGGCCTTGCGAGGTCGAGTAGTGAGGGAGTTACTGATCTCCTTCTGAAGGTTTCCTACAAAGTCCTTGTAGCTCTCATTGGCGACAACAGTCAGGATATTCACATCATGGACTGTTACCGGGTTGTCCATTCGGTCACCATGCTGGTTAACGCTAATCCGCAAGCCCCTGCCAACCTCCTGACGGCGCGAAATCGTGCTATTACTATGCTTGAGCATGCACATGACAAAGACATTGGGGTTGTCCCAGCCTTCACGCAGAGCTGAATGGGAGAAAACGAATCGGACCGGCTCCTCGAAGGAAAGCAACCTTTCTTTGTCCTTCAGGATCAGATCATAGGCATCAATGTCATCTGATAGCCCAGCATCCTCTCCACGGGACCTAACACTTGAATCTATGAATTTCTTTGTTTTTTTGTCGATGGAAAAATATCCATTATGGGTGATATCAACGCGAATGCTTGCTAAATATTTGCGATAAGCTTCATTAACGACCGAATGTTCACCAAGAAGTTCGGTTTTAAGTTGTTCGTATTCATCTTCAAAGACCCTCGCATACTCTCCCTTTTCATCGGCTTTTGAGTAGTCACGGTATTTAATAACTTCATCAATAAAAAAGAGGGACAATACTTTGATGCCTTGAGAAAAGAGGACTTGTTCCTTTTCCAGGTGAGCCTTGATCGCTTCACGGATCTGAATCCGCCTGATGGCTCCTTCTGTAATGTCGCCGGTTGCATCGCCTGCATTTAGAACATGACCATTGGTAAACTCCACCGTGTCTTTATTCGCATCGATTTCGGCTATGACAAAACCACGATATTGATCCAGTTCGTTTGACTCAATATACAGATCCGTGCCTTTCTCCAGCCGTTTTATTATTCGCTTGATTCCGCTTTCTTGGCGTACTTCCAACTCAATCCGTGCAATCGGTGCCTTTTTAGAGATTTCAATGGACTCCAGATACAAATAGGCGTTGGTGCCTGCCAAGCCTTTTACGGTAATGCCCCGGACTGCAATTTTCTTCACCAGTTTCTCATTGAAGGCATCCAGAGCATCAAGCCGATAGATCTTATTGTGTATAGTTCGGTGTGTTGCAGAATACCGAAGAATCATCAGAGGATTGAATTTGGCCAAGGCTTCCAGCGTCCTTTGGCCCTCCATCTTTTGCGGCTCATCCAAAATCAGAATAGGGCGGTTGCTGCTGATCACATCTATTGGTCGGCGCGACTGGAAATCGTCCAATTCATCATAGATGCGACGGTTGTCCGCACCAGTAGAGTTGAAGGCCTGAATATTGATAACCATAACATTGATACCGGAATCGGATGAGAAGCTTTCCAAAAGATGTAGGGATTTGGAATTGTATGCAAAAAATCTTGCTTTCTTAAAGTAGAATTCGGCGAAATGGTCAGAAGTAATCTCCAGCGACTTGAGTACTCCTTCTCGGATGGCAATGCTTGGCACAATGACAATGAATTTGCTCCAACCATACCGCTTGTTCATCTCAAAGATAGTCTTGATATAACAATATGTTTTTCCTGTTCCAGTCTCCATCTCAACGTCAAGGTTAATCTTACATCCGGTACTGGATACCAGCTTGTCTGACAAAGGAAGATTCTGCCGCCTTTGAACGTCTCGAATATTAGAAAGGAGTTGGGTTTCAGTTAATTGAAGATCATAATTTTTGAAGCCAGTCAGCTTATAATCGAGCCCCTTCCCAGGGTCGATCCTATAAGCAATTCCTGAAGTGTTGATCTGTCCAGAAAAGCAGTCAATAACAGACTCAACTGCATCGGTCTGAAAGGATTGGACTTTAAACTTCAGTTTCATGCCAAACTCTCCTTATATCGACCTAACTTCGGTGCTTGGAGACAATTGTTTAAATATCTGTTCAACATTAATCTTGACAGCGTCCGAATCAAATCCACTATCCCGAAAAATAACGCGAAGTGGATTAAAAAGAGCCAACTCTTTGACGAAGTCCTCGTTTACACCGGTATCAAAGCAGGCTACCAGAGCATTTTCGTCGACAAAGAAAACAGTTTTACCCAGGATAGATTCTGTTCGGACAGAGTAAGAAAGATCAACACCCCAGTTCAGCATCACTTGGAAAAGAAGATCTTCGGGAGTCCGATCAGCCTTGATGTTATCCTTAAAAAGATGCAAGAGACCTTGGTTAATTGCGTCTGGGGTATAGTAGACATCTACCATGTTGGACGAATCGACCTTGAGGACGCGAAAGCCAATATCTTTATTCCATCCATCGGAGCATTGGCCTTCTAGTACTTTTTTACCAGCTCGTCGGATACGTTCTTTGCCTATGTCGGCGATTGTATTATAGCCAGCTTTATAGGCTTCTGATTCGGTATCGCAGGTTTCTGGCAATTGAACCATGACGAAACGCCTATTGCCGCCGTCTTTAGCATTCAACTGCAGCACCGCATGCGCCGTAGAACAGGTTCCAGCAAAGAAATCCAAGATGATATCATCAGCTTCAGTCACAGATTCAATGACGCGCATAAGCATTTTTATGGACTTCTGCCCCTTAAATTCCTCATCGATGTCGAGGCTCTTCGATATCTTTTCCCCGGAAAATGATACTATTGCGATACTATTTAGATCATCATATTCATTGCAGTTCCATGTGTCTTCGATCGGGTACCTTTCTGGCCTATTCTCATGATTAATGAAGCGAAATAATTCCTCTTGGCGTGCATCGCTCAAGCCAAGCGAAGACAGCTTTTCCTTGATGTTTGGCTCCTTCTTTACGAGGGGCTTGAATTCAGCGTTCTCAATGTACTTCTTTATGAATTTCATCTTACTTTGGTCTTTTGAGTAAAAAAGTATTGAGTCGTGATTCCGAATAAAGTTAGCTGCTAAGGTCTTGTAGCCGGACAGCCAACCAATCCGCCAGATAATTGAGCGTTGAAAATTTTGTTCACCGAAAACTTCATCCATTATTTTCTTTAGATTTTCGGCTTCATTAAAATCAATGTTTACAAAGATCGCACCATCATCGGAAAGCAAGGTTCGTGCCAGCTTCAGGCGCGGATACATCATGCTTAACCAATCAGAGTGAAAACGCCCATTGGCGACCGTATTAGCGACAAGTCGATTTCCATCCTCGTTTACCTGACTAGATCTACGAAAATAGTCATCTGCATTCTGAACAAATTTATCGTTGTAAATAAAGTCACTACCTGTGTTGTACGGCGGATCGATATAGATCAGCTTAACCTTGCCAAGATAGGTTTCTTGCAGAAGTTTGAGCGCATCCAGATTATCTCCTTCTATAAACAGGTTCTTTGTCGTATCGAAATCCATGCTTTCTTCCCGATAAGGGCGCATGGTTTTAGAGATTGGGGCATTAGCTGTGAGTATCGCCTCGCGCTTTCCTGGCCAGTTGAGTGTATAGCGCTCCTGAGGACCCTCCACGATGGATTCGGACAACTCCTGCCGCAACTGGTCGAAATCCACTGACAGCTTCAATTGGCCATCTTCACCTTTGGATTCGGTCACGCAATTGGGATACAACTCTCGAATGCGGATGATGTTTTCCTGGACTAGATTCGGGGAGTGCATTTTCATCTTTTCCATCATATCGCTCCTTTAGGTTGTAGCTACCCCCCGCTTGAAGGAAGTGGTCGTGTCAGACTTTCAAGTTCTTGTTTTAGTTTGCGCAGTTCAGCATTGATCAAGACTTTACGGTTAAATTGTTTCTCTTTGCGGAGTTTAGCCTCATATCGCTCGATCTCTCTCTGCTTAAGCAAAATTTGTTCCATCCTCGCTACCATAATCGATAATTTTTCACCCGGTCGAGTCGCATAGGGCATTAGGGGGGTGAGCAAGCAATGGTATAGAGCCTCAAGATCTATAACTATCGGCAGAATTTGGCGCAGCGTATCGTCCGAGACCCAATACCCCTCAAAGTATTCGCTAATGGACCATTTTTCATAATTCGCATCACCTGGTCGCTTATATGCGGCGATAGCCTTTATTTTTCCATTAAACCGAAGCTCATAGAGGATAGGATAGGGGATTGCTTCATCAATGCAACGTAGCACCTCGGGCTTAAGGTTATCATCCTTAAGGGTAATGCTGAAAATCTGAATTTCTGGAACGGATTGCGTCCCTTTGATGTTAATGGTTTCAGGCGCAAGCTTGTATTGCCATACAATCTGTTCCACCTGCCGGACAAAAAGGTCCTTAATTGAAGAAATAGGTTTCCCATGCTCATAGATTTTACTTTTAGGAAGCATGCGCCCAAAGAAGGTCTTCTTGGGGTACTCGAAAAGCGTTGTTGTCATCCTCCTACCTGTTGTACTACTAAGAAGGTGATAAGCTCGAAGTCGCCGAGGCCTGAAATGACTTCCGTCAACGCAGTCGTTTTTCCTCCCGTAAAAAGGCTATCGAGATCCATTTCCGCTTTCACATCGATCATGGAACGGATCGATGTGCTGAGCAAGTCGGAGTATAGCCCCATTTTACGACCTTCGTCCGTCTGTTCATTGAAGAGACGGCATGCCTCAGCGATAGGCTCCTCCTGACCCTTGCAGCTGGTACGCATCAGATCGAGTAATTTCTTCACCTCTGTGTGGGTAGCGATGATTTCACCGTCTTTGCCTATATAGACCAGATAGTATGGATGTAGAAGATTACTCTGGTTTGTATTCATGCTACCGTTAAGATTACGCAGGGTAAAAATAACACCTGGTTTGAGACCCAATTCCGGTTGAGCAGGAACGACAGCGTGCATCCCTTTGGGAGCAAGCTCAATATCATCGTGCATCTTGACATAGTTAAGTAAATCCATGCGGAAGTCATTTAATCCCAAATCCGTGATTGAGATGCCTGTCTTCAGGTCCTCGAGTTCGATGACCTCATCTTGAAGGCGACGGAGCTGCTCCCTGCGATAACTAACCTCACTGCTCTGAGCAGTGAGAACATTATCGTCGCCTGTCGCCGTGACGTCGGCGATCATCATCCTATTTTCCACGCGTTCCTTAAGATTTATGTACTCATCAAGTGTGATATCAGGCCAGTAGTTGACAAGTTGAATGATCTTGTTTCGGGAACCTATGCGATCGATTCTGCCAAATCGCTGAATGATCCGGACCGGGTTCCAGTGGATATCGTAATTGATTAGATAGTCGCAATCCTGAAGATTCTGACCTTCGGAAATACAGTCAGTGCCAATGAGAAGATCAATCTCAGCAGATTCATTTGGAAGGACCAAGGATTTTTCCTTGGCGATGGGGGAAAAGAGCGTTAATAGAGATTGAAAATCATACCCTTTTTTCAATGTGGACTTTGGAGGACCCTTGCCAGTGACTTTTCCGGTGTGAAGTCCCTGGGCTTTCAGAAGCTCAGAGAGATTATCGTAGAGATAGTTGGCTGTATCTGCAAAAGCTGTGAAAATGAGGATCTTTTTATTGCCTTCATTAATTGGATGATTGATCTTCTCGAGAATCAGCCTCTGAAGGTGTTGGATTTTAGTGTCGTCTTCAGGTTTGATTTTGTTCATCGAGGACAGCAAGAAATTAATAATTGCAAGGTCTGCTGACAGATCATTTTTCCACGACAGCAGATCCATATCTACCAAGTTGATCTTTACCTTGCCGCCAATCTCATCCTCACCAAGAGTCGACAGATCCTCGTCCTCGGCTTCCAACGTTTCCAGCCGCTCAGTCCAGTCCGTGATGATTTCTCCACTCGGCTGTCGGAAGGCCTGGATTCGGGACAGCATCTGGACATGATTTTCCTTCAAGTTGCCGAGGGTTAATCTGAATGCCTCAATGGAACTTTCAAGGCGCTTAAGGAGATTGGTGGTCATCAGGGCCTGCAAACTTCGTTCGCGATCTACCTGCCTCAGTTTTCCTTTTCCACCTTCTACCTGAGTATCGTACATCTCCTCATATTTACGGAGGCGGCTAGGAAGAATGTAACTGATGGGAGCATAAACAGCCATTTTGAGCAAAGTGAGTTTTGCAATAATAGCATTGAAATCAGGTATGTCGTCCCGTTTAGTTAATGGGCAATGGAACGACAAAGGCTTGAGGCGTTCCGGAAACGGGCCGATGTCTTGTATATCGTAAAATGTCTGGATGTGCTTTCTTGATCTGGCTATAGTCACCCTGTCCAATAGTTCAAAAAAGTCGAAATCCAGGGAATCCAGAATAGCCTTTGCCGTACGCTTTTCCAGAGGGAGTTTTGTCCACTGATTGAATGCGCCCTGAGCCCGGCGAAAGATCTCTTCCACACTGCGTTTTCCACGAAGTTTCTTGCTGAGTCTCTCTGAATCTCCTTCATACGCCAAGGCGATCTGATTACGCAAATCACTAAAGCGGTTGTTGACAGGAGTTGCTGAGAGCATCAGAACCTTGGTTTTCACACCCTCCCGGATCACTTTATTCATCAGTTTTTGGTATCGCGTCTCCCGGTCTTTATAGGCATCGTTATTTCGGAAGTTATGGGATTCGTCGATGACAACAAGATCATAATTGCTCCAATTTATCCGGTTTAACGGAATACCAAAGGATTCGCCTGATGTTCTGGAAAGGTCCGTGTGGCAAAGAACATCGTAATTGAAGCGATCCTTTACAAAGATATTGGTTTTCAGGTT
>JAKBSX010000109.1 GCA_021844725.1 Actinomycetes bacterium
TTGACCAATATGGGGAGTTAGTGTAGCCGTGGTCGTTTGGTGTTGTCGTCTCTAACATGACGAGTACTTCGTCTCTTTGAGCCTTAGCAAGAAGTACTGGTGCGTTGTTATGACGTTTATCCTTGAAAGCATCTGTGCCAATACTGCGGAACTCTTTTCGAATCCTCTGAGCGTATTTTTTGGACAGGCCTGTTATCTCCAGAGAATTTCCAGCCTCAAGGGTGACAACTGCAGGAGCCCGTTTGTATTCGTCGATATTCTCGGTATCACCCATGAATGCTTTGATGGTGGCGAGTTCTTCCGGGTTCGGCATGTCACATGGAGATTTACACACCCCAAAGGAAATTAAAAGGACCCTTTGGAGCATTTTAGAGTGTTATGTCAAAAGTACCTACTCGCGGTGATTGTTCTGGTCGGCTCAGGTTCAGACAAGGTAGGCCTTATCGGCGGCATGTGTAAAGCAAGAGAACGCAGAGAAAGGTTGAATAAGATCCTCTTCGATTTCGGTTTTAAAGAACACTGATTGAGAAATGCCAAAAACATCACATCTCTGCCAAGGTCATCAAAAGCATCCATGTTCATCAATTCGAAGCGCTTCGCAGGCGTTGGGTCCTGGAGAGGAAAGGGTAATTGCTGATCAATAGATAGACCTCTCCAGATCGACTGCTAACCAGGCCCAAAGGTCACCAAAGGTCTCATCTGACGGTCACTCCCGGGATTACTTCGAGCGTTGCTGAGCCAACCCGTGTGCGATCGGACAAGACTTTCGCTACTGCCTCTTAGCACTTATTGTTTTCGTACCTATTTTATTCCCTATCGCATATGGCAAATTTGAGGGAGAGTACTTACCACTTTCTAGTCTGGGTGCGAAAATGGGCCGCCAATAGTCGTAGACCAACCGACCAGTTCGCCTGGAGAGCAAAGCGCCTGATATACTATGGATGCGCAGGGTGGCTTTGCAAGCACTCCGGCAGTCTGGTGCCGTAGTTTGGCAGCAACTTCTGCCATCATGGTTCCCTCCAAGACGAAGAATATTATGGGATAGGCAGGTGGATCGAAGATGAGCGTGACATCACCGTTTGTGGTCATGGCAAAGCCGATAGGACCCATATGCAACCTAAGGTGCAATTACTGCTATTACCTTCAGAAGAAGTCACTTTTCCCTTCGACAGAACACTTCCGGATGCGTCCCGAAGTACTTGAGGCTTATATCAAATCTTTCATTTCCGAAAGCCCGGGTCCAGTGGTACACTTTGTCTGGCACGGCGGAGAACCTACTCTGGCTGGCATGGATTTCTTCAAAAATGTCCTTGAGCTTCAGGCCAGATTCCTGCCGGAGGGTTGGCAGTGTCTCAACAATCTTCAGACCAACGGTACCCGTCTGGATTCCCAGTGGTGCACTTTTTTGGCAGAAAATGGCTTTACGGTGGGACTCAGCCTTGATGGGCCCGAACGCCTCCACGACGCATATCGAATCGACATTAGAGGCGAAGGTACACATAAGAGAGCAATAGAGGGGCTTCGCCAACTTCGGGCGCACGGTATTGAGCCAGACGTACTCTGCACCCTCAATGCCAGAAATTCGGAGTTCCCGAGCGAGGTCTACCACTTCTTCCTCGATCAGAAAGTGCGCTGGCTGCAGTTCCTTCCAGTCGTCAGTCGGCTGCCTAATGGTACAGTAGCACCATGGTCTGTCAAACCACAGGCGATGGGCAGCTTCCTCTCCAACGTTTTCGACGAATGGATTCGCCACGACCTTGGCCGCATTGGAATTCAGAACTTTCTTGAATGTCTGCTAGTGGTTAGCGGCAAGCCCGCCAACATCTGCATCATGTCCGAAACTTGCGGAAGGGTGCTTGCGGTTGAACATGACGGCGGAACATACAGCTGTGATCACTTCGTCAATCTCGACAACTATCTAGGTAATCTGACCACTGACCGGTTGTCAGAACTCATTGAATCGCCAAAGCAAACGGTTTTTGGCCAGGCAAAGAAGGACTCGCTGCCAACCTACTGCAAAGAGTGTCCGGTGCTCTTTTTGTGCAATGGGGGCTGTCCCAAGGACCGCTTCATCCAGACCGAAGATGGAGATAATGGCCTCAATTACCTCTGTCATGGATACCGGGACTACTACGGCCACCTGCAGCCGTATTTGGCAACATTGCTCGGGTTTTATAAACGGGGAATGTCCCCGGCAATGATTATGTCCGAATTTGAGAAGACCGAACGCGCCGAACGCCGAGTCTGGAAGACCACCTCGCGCAACGCTTGGTGCCCCTGCGGAAGCGGCAAAAAATACAAGCACTGCTGCTTATCATCCCATAGGCGATAGTTTTTGGTTAACAAAAGCCTCTCAAGGTTACAACTTGACATTGAACATGACAGAGGAGCCTACGGCCGCCTTCAAGGTTGTAGAACGGAACTCCATTGCTCGGAGACGAGCTCGCATGAATTGAGGTAATTTAGGTTAATCAGCTTGGTGCAACCCGATAGGTTCAACTACGGCTTTAAAGCATAGACCACCTCACCGAATGCAGGTCTGGTCACAGCTCATGAAAAATACTAGGGGGAGCCCTTTATTAAAGAATTTCTTGATTAATGTTGACTAATTTGATTAATGTTAACTAAGTAGATAAACTTTGTAAAGTTTTACAAAAGGGTCTAAGAATCCTGATTTGAATAAATTGAACTGTGGGGATTGGAAATGCACCACCGAATCGTAATCATAGGCGGAGGCTCCGCGGGAATCGATGTCGCCGCAAGACTGCGTCGTGCTGGCCAAGATGATATAGCCTTGATAGAGCCGTCCGATATTCATTACTATCAACCGCTTTGGACTCTCGTGGGTGGTGGGGTCAGTTCGCTTGATCACACTCGTCGTTTCGAGGGTAGTGTGATGCCTAGAGGGGTGCGGTGGATACAAGACAAAGCTGTCGAAATAGAGCCGGAGCAGCGTGAAGTCACAATTTCGTCTGGCTCCAAACTTTCATACGACTTCTTGGTGGTATGCCCGGGACTTGAGATGGCATGGGACATGGTGCCTGGTCTGCAGGATGCGGTTAATACTCCGTTCGCTAGTACCAACTATGTGGCAGAGCTTGCACCAAAAACTTGGGAACTGGTAAAGAAATTCCGCGGTGGCACTGCGCTCTTCGCATCACCTGGAACTCCGATCAAGTGTCCTGGTGCTCCGCAAAAGGCCGCGTATCTATCTGCGGACCATTGGCAACGGACCGGTGCTCTAGCCAATATCGATGTCGTGTTCGCCACCGGAGCTGGTGGAATTTTCGGAGTTCCAGAATTCGCGAAAGTGTTGTCCAGCGTCATCGAAGGTTACGGAATTGACGCCCGATTCAGCCATGAGCTGGTGGAGGTCGATCCGGGCAAGAGAACTGCATTGTTTGAAATCACTACCCCGGAAGGTAAGAGCCGTCAGTCGATCACCTACAATTTCTTCCACACTGCTCCTCCGCAGCGTGCTCCTGGCTTCATCCGAGAGAGTCCGCTTGCAGATCCTACAAGTCAGTTCGGATGGGTAAGTGTAGACCGCAATACTCTTCAGCACACTGTTTACCCTGAAGTCTTTTCCCTTGGCGATGTGTGCAATGCTCCAACCTCGAAGACAGGCGCGGCTATTCGCAAGGAAGCACCAGTGGTGGTGACCAATTTGCTTGCCCTACTGGCTGGGAAGGACCCAGTAGCCCGGTACGATGGCTATGCCGCCTGCCCCTTCACCACTGCCCGCGGCAAAATGCTGTTAGCGGAATTTGACTATAGCCTCACACCACATCCCACGATTCCGTTGATCAATACCAAAAAGGAGCGCTACGACATGTGGCTATTGAAGCGCTTCGGACTGCCCTTCTTCTACTGGAATTTCATGCTTAAGGGTCTGGGATAGTGTCTCAATTTAGAATTTCTGCCAGATAAGGGAATTAATCAATTTGTGGATTGTTTTACCTTTTGAGTGATAAAACAACGTCTACAGCGGGCAGATCTTTGAATCGCAAAAGGCACAGCTATGATCACATGTATTTGACCCTATTCTTAGCCGACACGACTGCAAGGTAGGAGCATACTCGTTGAGTAGGGATCTCGCGACCTTATCTTGACTAAGGCAACACCTAGTACGTCGCTGCTAAGCAATATCCGTTCCGATAAGAATCACCGGGCCATCCTTTAGTAGTGTCAGCACGCAAATAGCGGACCATCAACCTGGCAGGCTCGCCGGAGAATACAGGATGATGCAGCTAGAGTTCAAGCAGCGTGTCCAACGGCGCTACTGGCTAAATCGGTGACAGGGGAAGAGCCCATACCATGTCAGATAACAAATCAATGGTGTCAGCCTTGGGGTGTTTGGACACTTTTCCGTAATGGTCGCGAGAGCGATGTTAGGTTTAGGTCAGAGGCCAAACACACCTGTACCTATGATGACTTGCGGTACTCCAAGAACTGCGATGGCTGGACCTTTCCCATGTGGGGCAATTCTAGCGTGATGACTGGGAGAACCTAGAAGTCTCGGTTTCCCGGACACAACCGGAGTAATTTACGACAATAGCGTCTCTTTTGTATAGTTAGCAGGCAAAAACTAAAGCACCATTTTTGATCATCCATGTGGTTGTCAAAGCAACCCTTCGTGCTATGTAGCCAACCTGTCCTCTGGTTGATGCCGAAATTTCTATGGTCTGACCGTGACATGTCTTTAGGAAAGGTGGCTCATCAGAAATAGTCGATGGCTCTGAATTTGGCAACGTCAACCGCGTAGGTAATGTGGATGTTCTGATTTTCCGGAGCCGTTACCATCTCCGACCCTCGGTGCATCGCTCTGTTTCATCTTCTTGGCCTGGATGGTCAGCCAGCACTAGCTGTTTCTTGTTCGAGATTTACGGAACGGCCAGAGTCAGCCTCTTGTAATTCGAATCAGATGGTTTGGATAGAATGTTTTGACCCGAATGGCCATGATGTTCACGAAGAGTAAAGCCGGGTCACAGATTTCTTTTTTCGCAATTTAGGTCACAGTCAACATTTTAAGCACTTGATCCACCTCAGCGGTCACTTCCGTCAACTTGCTTGTGACTTCAACTTTTGCCAGCGAATCCCTAAGCTTTTTAGAATAATCTCTCGTGTTTTCCAGATATCCCCAAAATATCCAGAGGCAACCTCTCAGAAAATTGTAACCCCCATGATTCTCAAAGAGTCCATCCCCATAATGGTTGAGTACCATGTCAGAGGCTTGTAGCTCAGCAACTCCCAGGCTAGCAAGTCTGAAAACATTTCAACAGTAGGGCTAACAGCTAAAGACTGAAAACCTGTAAGCAAATTTGCTTTTCTCTATCATTATATGCTACTGTGACTTTCAAGTAGCGATCCTGCGTGCTATAGAATCACACTGAATAGGGGGTTCAATAGCTGGTTGAGAAAAGGTAAAGGTCCGTGTCAAAGTGGGTTCAACGGCACAAACTAGGCTCACTTGGTTTGAATGTGGGAGATTCCGGCACAGTAGCGGACCTGCATTTACTCGGCTTAGCCTGCATCAATGCTGGTAAATGTCCAACAATATGGAATCTCGGAACGGAGTCTGTTCCGGGGCACACACTCCAGATCCTTTTCGGTAATTGAGAATCAAATTGTTCCCATAAGGTTGTCACAGGCAGAATTGAACGGATCCAAGGCCAACACAAGCTGGTTAAAGGGTACCGACAGAGGAATTCTCCACTTGGTGGTCCGATCCGAAAGATCCTACCAACTTGTGAAGCGGCACAAATGGAATTGACGAGTTACGAGTGCATTGAAGACATATTGGTTCGAGCTGTTAGTTATTGGAGGTTTTGCAGATGAGCAAGGTTGATATAAGAGATCTACGGGACTGGTTGGACGACGTAGAGAAACTTGGAGAGGTTACCCACATTACCCAAGAGGTGGACCCACACCTGGAAATGGGTGCGCTTACTTATCTGAACGGCAAAAATGCCGAGCAGACGACGCTTCTGTTCGAAAATCCAAAAGGACACCAGGGTGACGTTCGGGTACTCTTTAATCCAATAGGAAATAGCATGAACCGGTTGTCACTGGCCATGAGGACGCAACCGGGGAAGACTCCCATAGAGCTCGTTCAATATATTAAAGAGAAGTTCGACCAACAGGAGAAGATCAAACCGATCTCAATCGACCCGAAGGATGCGCCAATCTTTGATAACGTCTGGATGGGCGACGATATCGATATGCACTACTTCCCAACGCCAACCCATTGGGTGCGTGACGGTGGACCCTACATAGGTACCGCAGATGTGATTATAACTCAGGACCCTGAAACGGGCCGGATCAATCTTGGAACTTACCGCCAGATGATCGAGGGCAAGAACCGAGTTGGCTACTACTCCTCTCCTGGCAAGGACACCTTGCTGGACCGTGAGAAATGGTGGGCGATGGGCAAACCATGCCCGGTGGTAAGCGTTTATGGTGTCGACCCACTCTTGTTTATATGCGCCGCCACAGGATTCCCAAAACAGGAGTCCGAATATGACGCGGCCGGTGGACTCCAAGGCTCACCTATCGAAACGGTCCCTGGCAAGATAACAGGGCTGCCTATTCCGGCTCGGGCTGAACTGGTAATCGAAGGTTACTCCTACCCCGACGGTGGTCAAGAAGAGGGACCTTTCGGAGAGTTTACTGGCTACTACGGGCGACCAGGCCTTGAGCAGACTCCGAGCATTGAAGTCAAGGCGATTTACTTTAGAAACCAGCCGATCATGACTGCGGCGCTGATGGCGGATCACCCCTCATGTGAGCAAAATCTGTTCCTGTCGGTGATGCGTGGAGCAAGGGTTTGGCGCGATCTTGAGGCGTGCGGTATTCCAGGTGTTCAAGGCGTCTGGTCCGTCCCGTCGGCAGCCGGCGGTTTTGGAATGACCGTGGTCTCGTTGAAGCAGATGTACGCAGGGCACGCACAGCAGGCCGCTGCCATAGCAGCCCAGTGTGCAGGTGGCGCGTATTACTCGAAGTTCATATACGTAGTGGATGAGGATATCGACCCATCCGATCTGGAGCAGGTCATCTGGGCTGCTTCCACCCGTTGTAGGGTGTCTGAAGACATCGACATTCTGCGTAACACTTGGTCAACCTATCTTGACCCGAGCAAGAACCCCAATGAAGAGCGTCCGTTTGGATCCAAGGCTCTGATTTACGCCTGCAAAGAGTTCAAGAATATCAAGAAGTTTTCCCGCAGAACCGCTCTGACTACCAATCAGTACGAAAAGGCTCTCAACCGATGGGAAGAGCTTGGCATGCCGGGCAAAGTCCCAACCTTGAAGGTCTTCGACAATCCGGAAGAAGAACTGGACATTTAGCAACAGTTATTGGACCCAAAACGGGTCCCTGCAACATGGAGAAAGCATCACCATTCCGAGGACGGAGTGATGTTTTCTCCCGCGAGTTATTGCGTACTCCGGTGCATCTGTCGCCGATATAAGCTCCAACCTACTGGCACAAACTTTTTGATTTTCTGAAACGTGCGGACATTTCTAGCGCTGTTTCGGCTGCTTAATTCTGGGTGCTCGAAGCTAGTATCGGTTCCTAACCCTCTCCGTGATGTTGTTACTCGGCTCAGGGTGGGACTCCTTCGGCAGGCCCCACACCGTAAGGAATCAGAGGTTTTTCTGGTTAAGTTCCTAGAAACAGAACTTGTTCTGCCAGTGCAACGCGACTATTCAGAAAGTGGAAATGGCAACGTGCGACTCACTGGAATTGACGTGACTACACAATTCTGCCCTCTGGGGATAAGATTTGCATT
>JAKBSX010000110.1 GCA_021844725.1 Actinomycetes bacterium
ATTGCGCACCGACATTAATCAGGTTTGAAATTGCATCCGGCCTGTTGACCGTCCAAAACGAATAATCTAAATCTGCCTCTTTGAGTTTAAAAATCGTTCTTGGGGAAGCCCGGCGCCAGTTCAGATGGACAAGATCAAGCCCATTTTTGATGCAGAATTCGATCTCTTTGTCGACCTTGGATCTGATTCCCAGCAAGAGGGCAGGCTTGGCGAAATCCAAAATGGCCGACAGCTTAACCGCCAGGTCTCTATCGAAAGTGGAGAGTATAAAATTAAAGCTATCACTTCTGGATTCAATCAACGATGCCAGTGACTCTGCGATTCTAGCTCTGTCTCCATCTTGATTTTTTGTAGAACTCTTAACCTCAACATTTATTACACAATGCTGCAACTGATCGAACACCTCATCCAGCAACAGGATGTCCTCAGCGTGGGCTTTTCGCAAACCACTCAGTAAAGAATCCTCAATCCTTCGACCGTTTGATATCGCAGGATCATGATAAACCACAAATTCCCCACTTTTACATTGCCACACATCCAGTTCGACACCTGAGGCTCCGGCATCAAGAGCCTGTCTGAAAGCAACTATCGAATTCTCTTTGGCCCGGGAGGATAAGCCCCTATGACCGAGTATCTGCGTAACCTGGTTAAATCTGGACATTACGGTTATACCGGTATGGACAAAGTAATCTTTGAACCGTTACCATTTCCAATAGTCATGGTCCCACCTAACTGCGATTCGACAATGTCCGTAACGATCAGAAGACCCAAACTCGAGGTTCTCCTGATATCGAATTCGGGCGGAAATCCTACTCCGTTATCTGAAAGCACCATATCGATGCTTTCGTCTTTTTGGTCCAAATAGATCTCGATCAAACCCGACTCACCACTCTCGATTATCTGTGAGCCAACAAAACCGTGTTCGATGGAATTTTGCAGAAGCTCAGCTATAACCAATGCCAATGGAGTAGCCACTCCTGCGTCTAGGTCTTTGGCGCTCCCAGACACTTCAATTCTTACCGGACAATCGGGAAGAATCGACTCCTCTGCCAGTTTCACAATTGCCGAAACAATTTCCGGAAATGAGACTTGATCTCCAATCTCACGTGAAAGGATCTCATGCACAACTGCTATTGACCGGATTCTCCGCTCCGCCTCACGAAGAGCGGCTTGGCCATCAGTGGAGCTAAGACGCCTGGCCTGAAGCCGCAAAAGTGACGAAATAGTCTGCAAGTTGTTCTTCACCCTATGATGCACTTCCCGGATAGTGGCATCCTTGCTGAGAAGCATCCGGTCTCTTCGCCTTAGCTCTGATATATCTCTAAGCAGCACTAATGCCCCGGTTACGTTCCCCTGTTCAAGTAAAGGAATGGCATGCATCATCAGAGTTACGTCTGCCCGTTGTTCAATCTCTTCAATTACGGGCCTGTGGCTGGCAAACGCCCTATCAGGAGCCGAAAATCGAAGCCCGGTCTGGCCAAAAAGATCTCCAACTCGAATAAGGTGCAGACCAAGCCTATGCATCGCGCTAACTGCATTTGGCGACATGAAAGTAATAGTTTTGGTCTCATCCAATACCAGGACTCCATCCCCAACCCTGGGTGCTTCTTCAATGTCGGTACCTTCAAAAGGAAACTCTCCGTGGGTTATCATGTTTGCGAATTGCTCAAAAAGACGCAGGTAGGTTCGCTCTAGTTCGCCATGGACCAGCCTGGCACTGGTGATATGCCTTCGGTCAATAACTGCGATCACTTTTCCCAAGCGTTTCACTGGTATGCATTGGGAAACGATCCACTCGCCCCCGTCTGGACTCACTGATTCCCTAAAGACCAGCATCTCAGACAAGTACCCTTGCGCCACAAACGATACCTCGTCAGGTGTCCCTTTTGTATCAACCAAATCATCGGGAATGGAAGTCTGTGCCGTAGCTGGTCTTACCTGAGCCAATACCACAAATTCCGGCACAAAAGGATCTTTAGCGTCTTCCTCGGCATCTTCAACTTCGTCACGCTTTACCGGTACATATAGCACTAGATCCGAAAAGCAGAGATCGGCCAGCATTCCCCACGAACTTATTAACCGCTGAAGATGGACAATATCAGCCTCGTCCAGTAGGGTCTTTTTGACTATCGAACCAAAGGTGGCCATCTAACCTCCCAGCCAATCAATGCTTTAGAGCGGCTTCTAAAGTTCTACCAGATATGATTTTCTGTCCCTGAATCCCGACAAAGACCGGTACCCTATCGAACTGACATATGACTTTATTTCCTCGGCCCTATAGGCCACATCTGCTATCCCATGCGAATCAGACGCAGTGGTTATAGGAACTCCGTATTCAAAAAACTTTCTCAACAGGTAAGGGTCGGGGTAGACCTGCTCAACCGGCTTTCTCCACCCTGCTGAGGAAACTTCTGCAGAGAGTTTCGAGTCTCTAGCTGCCTCTGCCATGCGGTCGTAAAATTCCTGCGGAACCTGGGGGAAATGCCCAGCCACTTTTACTAGGTCAGGATGAGCCAACACATCAACAGCACCCGAATCAGCCAACTCTTCAAGAGATCGGGTATAACTTTCCCAAGCATTCTCAATACCGTAAGTGTCCCATTCCGCCATGATCACTGGATCACTGATATGGTCAAACGGCCAAGCACCAAGCCAGTGAATTGAACCCAGCAGGACATCGAAAGGGTACCCAGCCAAAAATTCAGAGACCTGATGCATTTTCCCGGGATAGTAATCAACTTCCATACCTAATACGATCGGAAGACCAGCGGACTTAGCCTCAAGCGCTACTTCCACGTAAGTATCAAGATCCGCTCTTGCATGTTCAGACCAGTAATGTTCCATGATTGAACGCACTGGCGAATCAGGATACTGATTAAAAAACCCACCTAAAAATGCATCAACCTGCCGAAATCGAAACAGATGCTCAGTAATGGCAATTTCCTGAACACCGTTTTTCTGAGCGGCTTCACAGTAGCGCGCGAGTTCATCAATAGTGGGAGATTTGTCCCGCTGCCCGTGAGGCCAAAGATGAAGGTGATAATCAAGCACGCTTATATCGTAAAGGGTGATTGTGAGGAACAAAGATGCACGGCAACTTTCCCTAGAGAATTTAGGTCAGAAATGTCAAAATTGAGGTGGGGAATCAGGGTTATCATCTCCTCATCAACTGCAAGCTTTGATATCTCGGCTGCTTCCTGAAGAGCCACTTCCGAAAAATTTAAAAAGCTTCCGGAAATCTCCAAAAAGACCCGCTCGACCAGAGCCTCCAGCCTTCCAGGAGGCAAATCAGTTTCGGAAATATACTTAAGCTTTTTACCTTTTACCAGGAAATCCTTGGCTATCTGCTCAAAATTATCCTGGAGCTTATGAGCTACAAATATCGACCCAGGATCGCGGAAATAGTCCGGCAAAGTCCGATTTACCACCATCTGTGCCAAATTGAGATGCCTCTGATTTATCGCCGATATGAAGAACTCAGCCTCCTGCATAGGCGCGGCCTCCGGGGACGATACAACCACAAATTGAGTTGAAGGTGATTCCAGGATCTTGGACACCGACCTGGCCCTAACGATAAACCCATCGTACATAGACTGAAACAAAAGGAAAAAATCAGCCACATCAGACAAAAACTGGGCCCCTAATATCTTGTCAGCAATTTGATAAAAAGGCTTGAATGCTCCCATCAACAACCGATTTCTGGCTGGCAGCGTAAGCCATTTCAGCAACTTTGAAGAGAAAAAATCAGCCATCTTGACCGGAGCATCGAGAAAATCAATCGCGTGCCTGGACGGCGGAGTGTCAATGACTATCAGATCGTAAGCGTTGGAAATATAAAGTTCATACAAAGACTCCATTGCAATGTAGTCATGACTTTGCACAAAACGAGAGGAAATATTTTTGTAGATTGGATTGGAGAGAATCTTGTCTCGGGTTATTGCGTCCGGAGCATGCCGCTTGATTAGTTCATCCCAAGAACTCTTTGCATCCAGCATCGCAACATATAACTCTCCTGGCACCTCGTGACCGATAGCCTGATTGAGCTGAATGGGATCAACTCGGTTGGCGTGGGAACTGAGCCCTACCAACCCCAGCGCATCTGCCAGGCGTTTGGCTGGATCTACGGTAAGTACCAGAACCTTGTTGGTGCCAGACTCTGCCGCTGCAATTCCTAGAGCAGCAGCTATGGTAGTTTTCCCGACTCCTCCCGCTCCAGCTACAATCAGAATTTCCGAATCAAAAAATACGGACTCTAATCCACCCATAGCAGGTCATCCCATTCTGCCGACAATGCCTCTGCCAAGTCTCGGACCAGCCTAAGTCCAGATCCAATTCCGAACATCAGTGGCAGAAGTGCCACATGTATTTTGTCAGAAACCTCCAAGATCCTCTCGATATGAGGCTCTGCTGTTCTTCGCATCTCTAGAGCCGCGGCCGATCCATTCAGTAGAGAAGTAACATCGCCGGATACTGCTTTGGCAAAAACTGCAAGAGACTTTTCGTCCCTTAGCGAGGAAAAGAACTCTTCTTCTGCCTTAGAAAATAACTCCGGCATAACCTTGTTTACTACCAGAGCTCCTAAATGCACATCGGTATCACTGTCTATCTTGCTTGCAAGTTCAAGCGCCTCGTTAACAGGCGTTTCTGCCGGCGTTGCCACAACAATTACCGAAGTAACCGATGGTTCATAGAGTATTTCTTCCATCCACTTGATCTGGTCCTTTACCATTCCAAGCTTCACCAGCTCCGAAATGCCCTTAGGCGAGGCTAATTGAGAAACAATATGACCGGTGGAAGACGCATCAACTAGGATCAGATCGTAATTTGACTCTTTTACCTCGTAGCAAAGCTTGCCAACTACCAGAACCTCTTGAACTCCTGGAGCCGCGTTTGCCACAAAATCGAAAGTCTTTGCAAGTGGACCAAGCTTCGACACCATCGAAAGACGGAGAAATATCCTTAGATATTCTCTTAGTGCCGCCTCAGTATCCATTGACATCAAATAAAGATTGTCCCTGATCTCAATCGGGTCAAAATCAGCTGGCTCGCTGTCGAATAAACGCGCTACATCCCCTTTAGCATCCACTTCGCAAATCAGGGTTTTCTTTCCTGCTCTGGAGGCTATCAAGCCCAGCGCAGCGGTGACGGAGGACTTGCCAACACCACCCTTACCAGTTATGAAGACTAGGGAACGATCCAAAAGTCCAATAGAGCGATCCAGAGAATCAGACATCTAACCTGCCTACGGAGCTCCAAAACCTACGCGGCGGTCTTCCTTTGCAGCCCCAACCTCGATATAGGCAAGTTTTGCCGCGAAAATACCCAGCTTTCTACCTTTTTTATCAGTGAGCCATACGATTTGAGAACCAGAAGAAACCGATGACTCAATAGCCTCAATTATGCTCTCCTGCGTCGTTCCCTCTGCCATCTCCAAATCTATTTCCCTTGGAGAATCCGAGATACCAATGCGTATTTCCACTATCTGCCTCCGCTAGAAGTTCCTTTTCCCCAAGCCTAACTGGAAATTCGAGTAATCCTTGAATAATGTCCCAACTATCTTGGATAAGAGCCGCTTCACATGGATAAATCTGCAATGTGGCCAACTGACCTTCCTGGGAAGGTACAAAAAAGATAAGTATAAGAAATTGATGAAATTTCAGGACCTAGCTCAACCAGTGACCACACTCTCCGGTAAACAAGTAGTAACCTCCCAAAATTAGGTTTTTCAGACAAACACACCAAACTTATATGCCATGGCTAAATTAAATTTACATTTCACATCCACTCCAATCAGATACTCCCTACTAGGCATGGGCACTGTTGCACTAGCAGTTGCAGTTGTATTGCTTACAACTCCCAATTCAAGAAACTTCTCCCCGAAACAATCTTCGTCCGTCTCTTCTGGCATACAACCGCAACCAACAAGAGTTACTCAACCGGCTACTTCATCAACGTTTCCTGGTAAAGACGGAATTAAGGCCAAATGGGTAGTGGAGCAGAACAGGTTGCCTGGAACCACGGCTTGGAAGATTAGTAGCGGTGCAAACACCGCCGGGATAAGTGGATTTGCCAATAAGACCTATGCCGCCCAAAACCAAACTGTCACTCTCTATATTTCTTCCACCTCTCCCAGCTACAAAGTGTATGCCTACCGGATGGGCTACTATGGTGGCAAAGGTGGACGACTGATTTGGAGCTCAAAGACCCTGAGGGGAATCACTCAAAAGCCTTGCACGGTCGCCAGACCTACGAATATGGTCAGCTGCGACAATTGGAAACCCTCACTAAACCTGAAAATTTCTTCTCAATTTGTCCAGGGGGATTACCTGCTAAAACTGGTTGGCTCGACGGGTACTCAAAGCTACGTTCCTCTTACCATTTGGGATCCTAACAGCCATGCTACCTATATTGTAAAAAATGATGTATTCACCTGGCAAGCCTGGAACCCATACGGGGGATATGACTTTTACGCAGGTATAGGAAACTGTCCAAAAGGACATTACCCCCTGTGTTCCCGGGCCAGAGTTGTGTCATTCGACAGACCTTACGCCTATGGAAACGGAGCGGCTGATTTCCTCGGGAATGAATATCCACTGATATATTGGGCCGAAAAACATGGGCTCAACCTCACCTATTGGACTGACCAAACAGTTATTCAGCATCCGAACTTGCTTACCCAGCACACAACCATCCTTTCTCTAGGGCACGACGAGTGCTGGTCGTATCGGGAAAGAAAGGCAGTGGAATCGGCAAACCATAAAAACGGCCTAAACGTTGTATTTTTTGGTGCCAGTGCGATGCTGCGCCATGTCCGCCTCGAGTCATCTCCGCTAGGCAGCCTCAGACAGGAGGTCGACTATCGAAACAGCTACAAGGATCCATTATACGGCAAAGGGAATCCGCTTGAGGTGACAGGCAATACCTGGGGATCCCCACCAGCCAGCTGGCCTGAAAATAACTTCGTGGGAGAAACTTATGTCGGTTACCTGCTCAATGGCGCCTCTCCACAGAACTTCGTCACAGTTGATTCACAAGCGTGGATATTCAATGGGACCGGTTTAAAAAATGGCCAATCAATTCCAGGGGTGATTCAATCAGATTTTGACTCCTTTGTCCCAACATTTGCACACCCGTCAAACCTTCAAATATTTGGCCACTCACCGCTTCCAGCAAGCGATGCCCAAGACAGCATCAACTCTGGCTCGAAATATGTCTACTCTGACATGACTTACTACGACAATCCAATAAGTAAAGGCGGGGTGTTTGACAGCGGCACCAACAACTGGATCCACTCATTGTCACAATGCACCAGTGGATCACCAGCCTGTCCAAGCAAGCTGGTGAGGAGAATAACTGGAAATCTTCTGCTTGCTTTCGGTAAAGGCCCCGCAGGTATTGGCCATCCATCAGTTGCAAACTGGCAGAATTACCAAACCTCCTCCTGACCTTCCTTCGGATACCCACCTAAATGCTGGGCCTACTCTCCGCCATTTCGAAAGTTATATTGATGTCAGGCGCAAGCTGAGTCTTCTTTTCCTCCCTCTTGTGCCTGAACCAGTCGGACACTGGCTTTTCAATTAACCGCCATGACATTTCTGCAGACAGCAACGACAACCCAAGTGCCATAACAACGCCCAATAAACCTAGACCGCGAAACCAGGTCAGCCACACATAATGCCAAAGATACAATCCGTAAGACCTTTTCCCTATGTATTGCATGACCGGATGAAGTACCCATCTCCCTCCTCTGCCATGTGGCAATTCCAC
>JAKBSX010000111.1 GCA_021844725.1 Actinomycetes bacterium
GTGCATTGGTGGCCTTGGCATGACGTTTCCACCCGCTACATCGAGTGCAGCATAAAGATTTGTCGTGCCATGTCTGACGTAATCATGGGTTTGTCTCTCTGGCACAAAGGGTCTAAGTGGAAGAACAGGCTGTGTTCGATCGAGTGCCTCGGTCTGAGTCTTCTCATCCAGACAAAGCACAAGTGCGGCATCTGGAGGGTTCAAATCTAGTCCAACCACATCTCTTGTCTTTTCAGTGAACTCCGGATCGGTAGATATGTTGAAGTACTGAACGATGTGGGGCTTTAGCTCAAAAGTTCTCCAGATCCTAAAGATGGCGTTTTGACACATGGCTAACTTTTCTGCCAAAGAATAAGTCGACCAGTGTGTTTCATTATCCGGGGTCTCATTCAAGGTGGTCTCTATGACCTTCATTACCATTTCATCGCTAATGGTTCTTGGAGCTCCGCTTCTCGGTGCATCGCTAAGAGTTCCTACACCGTATTTCGAAAATCTGAGTCTCCACTTGGAAACGGTCTTCTCGGTAGTACCCACTTCGCTAGCAATTTGACCATTGGTTTTTCCATCTTTACATTCCAAGGCTATTTTGGCACGTAAAACTTGGGCTTGAGTAGCAGTTGATTTCCTGATCAAAGATTCAAGAAACTCTCGATCATCATCACTTATAATTACCTCTGCTGGCTTACGTCCTTTTTGCTTGCTCATGTCTACCCCCTATGTTTTATCACTCAGAAGGTAAAACAGCGCACAAATGGATTAATTCCCTTATCTAACATAAATTCTAAATTAGGACACTGGGGCTCCCGCGCATAAGTTCGTTGAATATAACTCATGCAGCTGTCCGCTTAGCGTTCAAGACCCACTTGAACGGGGTAGCCGTTTCACTGTGATGTGCAATGAATGCCATCATTTTCTCAACCAGGTCACCTCGTGAAGAGAACTCCCCTCGACGTAAAAGTTTACGTGTCAGAATCGAAAAGAATGCCTCTACCTGATTGAGCCAGCTGGCATGGGTCGGGGTGTGATGTACCACAAAGCGAGGGTGTTCAGCTATCCAGGTCCTAGTGGCCTTAGAGGTATGTGATGAGCTATTGTCTAAAACCATGTGGATGGAAAGTGAACTGTCAATGCTCTTTTCAATTTCCTCTAAAAATCCAATGAAGTGCAATGAGTCATTGCGTTCAATATCTCAGAGACTTACACCCTAACCCCGGAAAGCCGAAAAGTAGCTCTTTTTGTAAAAAGTGCGGAAGTAACGGTGTAGTATCCGCAGTATAACCTTGCGGAGGTGATTTAAATGGGATATTACTATGCTGGAGGTCCTGGCTCATGGTTTCCGATCTTGGGATTCATTATGATGCTTGCATTCCTTGCAGTCGTGGTTTTCTTGGTTGCTTTCTTTTTCAGACGGCCGATCCGTCACATTGGAATGCACGATCACGATGGAATGTGGCGTGTAGGAAATGCTCTTTCAATACTCAACGAGCGTTTTGCCCGGGGTGAGATCGATATTGACGAATACAACCAAAAAAAAGAGGCTCTCAAACAGCAGGAATGATCTTCAATAGTGAGATCAAGGCATAATCTAAAATCCCATCAAAAGTGTTTGACGATCTGAACCTCGAAACACGTCCGAACTGCGTTCTCGAGTGCCTTGATATGCTCGGCTTCAGCGGTTGTAACGCCATCTCGCTTACCATTGTAAATCTCAGCCCTGCGAACCCAGACACGCAGTGTCTCTGGTGTCATTTCCAATTCCTGCGACACTGACTGAATTGCTGCCCACTGCGATGGATACTCACCCCGTTGATCAGTTACCATACGGATTGCTCGATCACGAACTTCTGGTGCGTACCTGTTTATCTTTCCAATAATGACAACTCCATTCTCTCAAGATTAGGAGTGTCTAAGATTATGCCGGAGCGATTCAGTAGTCGTAGAACGCTGAACGTGAGACTTCGAGGAGCTTGCACATCATCTTTATGTCGTAGAGCTCCTGGTTAATGGGAATGAACCTATGTTTATCGGCTACTTCTGCATCGATGCGAAGTAGCCAGCGGCTTTTTTGAAAAGGAGTTCTCAGCCTTCAGCTGGGCGTTCTCCTTTTCAAGTTGACGTATCCAGGCACCCTCGGTAAAAGACGACGGACCGTCATTTGTGCTTCCTGCTCGATTCCAAAGAGTTACCCAACCTGAAAAGGTGCTCGGTTTCACACCTAAATCGCCGGCACACTCATGAACTGATTTGCCTGAATCCTTCCAGTACCTGACCGTTTCATCTTTGAACTCGGGCGAATAGCGGTTGATTCTCGAACCTTTTGAAACCATTTGATTACTTTCCTTTCAACACTGATTCTAATTCAGCAGTTACTGTGTCCGGGAAAGTGGGACTGGCCAGTTTTACCTCCTGGAAGCTAGTGTTGTGAGGCTTTAGTCGTCACCCATACGGCAGATCGATGGCGAATACAGTGCTGTCCTGGTCGCTTCTGATATTCCATTTCGCCCCAATACGCTTTACAATGCTGTCGGCAATAGCAAGTCCAAGTCCGTAGTGATCGCTTGAGGCCGCCCTCTTTCCGCGATAAAATCTCTGAAAAATCTCTTCCAAGTCATCAGGCGGTATAGGAGTGCCTTGGTTTTGAATACCTACACGAACGATATAAGGATCTTTAAAAGCAACAGCAAAAACCACCACTGTCGACTTAGGTGATGAGTAAGCGTCTGCGTTTTCCACAAGTACTCTTAATGCAGCCTCCAAAAGAACTGGATCCGTCATTACGTTAGACTGTTCAAGATCCTGGGTCTGCAAAACTAGCGGATGATGCATACATAAGTCCCGCAAGTTACCAGCAATTCGTTCTAAATAGCCAACTATATCCAGTTGCTCCATCCTCGGTGAAGAATCAGATTCAGCACTTGAGAGCTGCAACAAACGATCTACAAGGGTAGCCATGGCTTGCGACTCTCTCGTTACTGCCTTAAGGTCTTGACGAGTCAAGTCTGGGTGTCCAATGAGTCTTTGAGCTAAAGATTCAAGATTACCCTGGATCACCTGGATCGGAGTTCTAAGGGAGTGCGCAGCATTACTGATGAATTCCCGCTCACGAAGTTGAGCCAGGCTTAATCGCTCTAACATGTTATTAAAGGACTCAGTCAGTGATTTTACCTCAGAAAGTCGTGAATGGACAGTAGCTGAAAACGCTGCCTTGTCAACATTTAAAGTAACTGTTCTTGCCACCTTCTCAAGGTCACGTAAAGGACCCGTAACCCGTCGTACAATCAATGTAACAGCAGTCAAGGTGCTCATAACTAGAACGAGGCTCCCCAGCGCCAGCGCAATTCTGAGCGTATAAAGCAGCGAGGCGATATGACTTTCACCTTCGACAAAAATCACCCTCCATCTTGCATTCCCTACACTGATTGGAGCAGACGCGAATAGATAAGGAATCCCTTGATATCGTATCCAACCGGAACGACTTACGTGAGTCCAACCCAGGGCCGGAGAAATAGGAGGTTTTACACCACTTGCAGCTATAAAGCGTCCTTCATTGGTTGCGAGCAACACATATTCACTCCCTGAGACCGCAAGATAGGCCAAATCTTCCACTGGAGCCCGATTTGGATGGGATCTGTATTCAGATGCCAGCTTTCCAGCCGACACTCGAGCTGAGAATACAACCTCGTCAATTCCCTGAGATATGAGAGTATTACCTACCATGGAGTACACAAAAATACTAGAACCAAGTACTGCTAATACCAAGGCGCATTCAATACCAATCGTAAGCACCCATGAGATTCGCCAGGTTCGTGCTCCTAGACCCCTACTCATGAGCTGGCCTCAAAACGTACCCGATGCCTCTCACCGTCTCGATTACAACCTGTCCATCTGGGTTCAAGCGTTCGCGCAATCTCTTAACAGTTACATCAACAACGTTTGATTCTGCGTAGAACATGTACCCCCAAGCCAACTCCAGCAATTGATCGCGAGCTAGTACCTTTTTGGTGTGATTCATAAATGCCCGGAGAAGATCGAACTCTCGTCGGCTTAGCTCAATGGGTAGACCCCGCTGTTCTACGCTCCTCTCTTCTACCCATAGGCGGAGATCACAGAACTCGAGTACCGGTCCTCTGTCACCCGTTGTTCGTCTTGATACTGCTCGTATTCGTGCTATTAATTCTCCAATGACAAAAGGTTTTATGATGTAGTCATCTGCACCTTTGTCTAGGGCTTCAATCCGATCAGAAACAGCATCTCGTGCCGTTACCATAATCCTCGCTGTATTTCCTAGCGTCATTAACTCCTGGCAGAGTTCAATGCCATTTCTGTCAGGAAGCATAACGTCGATCAGAACGACATCGTAAGCACCTTGACGAGCTAACGATAGGGCAGCCGCTGCGGTTTCAGCAAGGTCGCACTCCCACTTTACTTTATCCAATTCTCTCGTTAGCCATCTTCCCATTTCTGGGTGATCTTCAACTATTAGAACTCGCATACCATGCTCCGTATAAGCGACCAGTTATGCAGAATTGTCTCGTGAAAACTGTGAACGCTGAAAACACAACTCTTTCACGCTAAAGAATACTCCGTTCCGAGTCGCAACGGCTTAATTCCCCATGTCCCATGCGGCACCTCCAAGATCCTCAAATTTGCCCCAGCGCAATACACCCCGTCTACAATTGCGTCGTACGCGCAAGTTCTCCGTAAAATCCAGTTGTATATATCAAGAAATCCGACTTCGAACTCTCACCTTACTAACTTGCACATCTAACTCATTTTCATGAGACCTTCTAAAAAGTGGCTTGATCGTTCATACTCCCTTTATCAGGAATATGAATATGCTCACGTTTAGCTCCCTACGCTTTGTCTAATTAGCTGATTGGAAGCACTGAATAGATCTATAACTTTTACAGTTCCACCTTGACTCAACTTAATTTTGATGTTCATCTGAGTATCACTTCCTTGACTCGAGCTGAACTTCACCCATCTAAACGTGCCATGTTGTTGAGCCAGTGCTTGATTCACAAATGTCTGGAATGCACCAGGCACCGCCGTCAATTTTACTCCATAGGTAATGCCGCTCCCGGAGCGAGTCGGACGTGCGGAATTGGACTTATCAGGAGAAGGTGAGCCGTTCTCTGGAGCGCTTACCTTCTCTGGAGCGCTTACCTTCTCTGGAGCGCTTACCTTCTCTGGAGCGCTTACCTTCTCTGGAGCGCTTACCTTCTCTGGAGCGTTACTTTTAGGCGAGGTGCTGTGGTCCTTTGGGCTGGACGCCGAGCTTTGCTCATTAGAGACCTTCTTCAAAACCACACTGCCGTTCGCCATTAACACTTTCACGTCGTAGACAGTTGAATTATAAAGTACATGGATGTCATAAACGGCAGAACCTTGATAAGTGTCAGACGAGGTGTTCGTAACCGTGCCACCTCCGACAACTGTTAAAGCCACTTGATCAGCTTGACTCGCTGTTATCGAAGTAGTTGGAGTCGACGCAGCAGCTGTAGGTGTCGGACTAAACTGAGCGCTAACAAGAGCCATACCAGGCACCGCAACCGCGCCAGCCGAGAACAGCCCCATAACTAATGACCTTTTTATTGACATTTTTCCCTCCTTTGGAGATAACTACGGAAATAACTCTAAGACCCTTAAATGATCGCAAGATGACAAAACGACTGGCTAGTTAGATGCAATAGCCTGATCACTTCGGGTGTGTGATCGCGTCCAAACAGTCATACGGGCATCCGAGGCAGGACCGGTTTAACCAAGTAAATCTGAAGCCTAGATACGACGAGGGTCGTATAAGTTATTGAAAATTATAATCCGCGAGGCTACCTAGAATGCCTACCTGAAGAAGCGGCCAGCACTGTCCTCGCGGCTACCATTACGTCATGATAAAATTGTCCTGCTGTTATTGGAGGAGAGATCATGAATGATAGGTCCGAAGTAGAAAGATGCTAGGCATTGGTTCCGGCGTGACAAAACGTGGTGGCCGACCCAATCCGATCGAATCGGAAGGAAAACAATCTACGGGTGGTGTGTCGGGTCATTCAACCGAAGTTGTCGAGAACCCCCTCAGTGGCGAGCGGATCACGATAGTGTGTCGTAACGTCGGCCCGGAGGCCAACGCTTTGGTTTGGGATCTCGTGCTTGGTCCGGGCGGCCGGGTGCCATCGAGCCATATCCATCCCCGCCAGCAGGAATGCTTCACCGTACTCGATGGTGAACTTCATTTTCGAGTCGGGTGGCGGAGGCTGGAGGTCCGGCAGGGCGAGTCGGTGACAGTTGCGCCGGGCCGGGTGCACTCTTTCGCCAACCAGGGGCGGGTGCCCATACGGGTTCGGGTGGAGACGGTTCCGGCCCTCGACATGGAGGATCTACTGCGTACGGCGGCGGTCCTGGCTCAAGACCAATACCTGGCGGGCAAGCGTCTCCCTCGGCTGGTTGACCTGGTCCTATTCATGCAGGAGTTCAAGGCGGAGGTGGCGTCGCCGTGGATCCCCGGCGTCGTGGCCATTATCTGCCGGCCAGCGGCGTACCTCGCCCGGTTGATCCATGCTGACCGACGCTATCGCCGTCTACGGCAATCCTGCGGGTCGCCCACGGTCGGCCACCAGGCATGAGCGCTATTGAGGTTCAACATCTTGTCAAGCGCTACCGTGGCGCGGATGCGTACGCCGTCGACGATGTCTCGTTCGACGCCGCCGAAGGACAGCTGTTCTGCCTACTTGGACCCAACGGCGCTGGGAAGACGACGACGATCTCAATTCTCACTACCACTCTAATGCTCACCTCTGGCCGTGTGCGGGTAGCAGGGATCGACGTAACTACGGACCCCAAGGGAGTGCGGCGAGAGATAGGCATAGTCTTCCAGGGCTCCTCGCTAGATGTCAACCTGACCGGCGAGGAGAACGTCCGTCTCCACGCTGTGCTGTACGGACTCTACCCGTGGCGTCCCTCGTATCGCCTAATGTCATCGGGCTATCGCCGGACTGTGGATGAGCTTGCTCATGTGCTAGGTGTGGGCGAACACATGAGCCGCCCCGTGCGGCACTTATCAGGCGGGACTCGACGCAAGTTGGAGATCCTCCGCGCCCTGCTGCATCAACCCCGGGTTCTGTTTCTAGACGAGCCGACCACTGGACTCGATCCTGAGACCAGACGTAACGTATGGGAGTACCTCCGTCTGGCCCGGGAGCAGCAGGGAACGACGGTCTTCCTGACCACTCACTATTTAGAGGAGGCTGAGGACGCCCATCGGATATGCATCATGGCCGGAGGACGGATTATCGGGCTTGGCAGCCCCGATGAGCTGAAGCGCCGCCAATTCGGTTGCAACGCGTCTGGGCCGCCAGCGGCGCAGCCGACCCTTGAGGATACCTACCTCCGCCTCCTAGCCAGAGCTGACCAGTGACCGCCACAGCCCTTCGCTGTCGTCCGGCGCGCCATCAGATCTCGGCGGTGTTAATGATTGCCCAGCGTGACGTGACCAAGCTGCGACGCGACCGCCTTCGCCTCGCCGTGAATCTAATGTTTCCAGTCGTCATGATGGTGGGACTAGGGAATCTCCTGGCGCCTACAGTTGGCCGAGTCTATGGGCTGGATACCGTCACCCTTGCCTTCACCGGCGTGCTGGCGGCGACCATTTTTCAGTCCGCAGCTGCCGGCATGATCTCGCTTGTCGAAGATCGCGAACTGGATTTTGCCCGGGAGCTTTTCGTCGCTCCGGTGTCACGTCT
>JAKBSX010000112.1 GCA_021844725.1 Actinomycetes bacterium
TACTTGAGTTAGTGGTCGAATGTCTTGAAAGGGATGGCAATGCGATCAACGAAACCCCTGCAATAACTATGATAACTACCACAATGGAGGTTATAATCACCGCGTTTGACGCGCCACTTTTGAAATTCATTTTACTATTCGAATCATCATGTTCAAAATCAACATCTTAAGCGTTCTGAGTTGTGATTGGCTCTTTGTTAGATCTCATTGCAATGATCGCAACCAGGATGAATCCTACACCCAACAGAAAGATACCTATCTCAAACACTGCAATTGATGTTAGTGACGCAAACGGAACTAGCGCATCCACAAGCCCCATTGGAAGTGCAATTGCCAAGAAGATCTTCCTTCTTGTCACGGCAGCAATTACTACTAACATACCCCATGCAGTGTGTGCCAGAAGCGACGAAGTCCTCTCCAACGCTCCATAAAGTATGCTAGGAAGAAGTTTTGCCGGCGGATAAAAGTACGATGGATTGCTCGTTGCGATGTGAAAGTATGTGGTTGCGGCCGCGCTAGAGTTTCCAAGAATCGAGTAGGAGATCAAAATTAGTTGCAAGAGCGGGTAGATGCCGAGCAGTACACCATTCTCCCAGAAGGCTAAGCCGAGACCATAGGGTACTGCGTCTTTTTTCTCAAACATGAATTTTCTTGCACCAACTAGAGCAAAGACGTATGCGAGTCCAACCTCAAAGAACACAGTTTGCAGTCCCAAGTATAATCCAAATCCAACGCTGATCGGGCCGAACGCCTTCTCAGCCTGCACCGCGGTAAAACTCTGTACCACAACTTTTAGAGCGATCGCAATAAAGTAGGCAAATAGAGTTAATGGAATAATGACAGCTCGAAAGCCATGGCGCCTCCACCAGTAGAGGGTGACACCCAGAGTTATTCCAAGTGACAGCAAAGGTGAGAGAAAGAGGATTGGATCTATTTCCAACTAGAAGACATAGACCACTTGGATTAAAAGAGATAAAACATCTTCTGAGTTTTGCAACTAACCTGCAACCAGAATGTAAATTCCAATTGCGGCGATAACAAAGCCAACTAGCGAATCGTTGTATTTTTCCGGTATGCGCTCGAATGTCTTATCCAGCCCTCCGACCCCCAATTGAACTAAGACAAGCAGAGTCAAAATGGAAGTTGCGGCAAAGACAATCGAAAGGTAGACAGCTCCCATGATTCCTAAGGGTACGGCAGAAAGGAAAACCGGTACTATGCTTAAATCTGGAGATAACGCGGCGCCCAAAACCGCAAAATAACCAATTCCTTTCAACTCTGTGCCACGTTTTTCATGTCTCAGTAACCTTTCTTCCTCCTCCTTGAGCTCCTGCTCTGGAGTTTCAGCTTCAGGTTTTGCAAGCAGCGGCCTGGTACCGAAGATCAATCCAGAAACAAGCATAACGACTCCTATACCGATCGATAGAAAGTGAGAGAATACCGTCGAGACGGCTAGACCCACAAACACGACTATCAATCCTAGTACTACGGAGAAGGCAACGTGCCCGCTAGCTGTTGCAAGTGAAATTCCGAACAACTTTCTCCTTGTCCATTCTGCCTTTCTGCCAAGAAGTGAAAGCGTGACCCAGTGATCGGGCGCAGACATGTGAAGAATCCCCACGACAGCTGCGGCAAGGAGAAAGGGGAGAAATGAGAACATACCCGTTGGAAGGCTAATATTTTCCAAGAGTCTTTAATCTTGATTGTTTGATCCACGCTTCAAGCATAATTTATCCAAGTTTTTCTTCACTAGATACGTCATCTTCATTTTGCAATTTCGGCAAAGTTCCTCAAAACTGCTAGCGAGTTTATAACTGGGTTAACGCTCCTTCGCTTTTCATCGTCTACCCCGAGACGCTGTATTCAAATGGCCCTAAACTGGGTTGGGACTATTTTGCAGTATCTTGACCGTTTCTGAGGTAAAGCCAATAAAAGAGGAAGACTAGGTTTCCGCGCTTAGATAGGCGTCCTTCGCGAGGTCGATCATTTTCCGTAGACCAATCGACTCATCAGCCCCTATTTCAAACGCTTCTTTAACGCTCAGTGCAATGGATTCTTCAAGCGCTTCAAAACCTCGAACCCCTATCAGCTCGGAAAGATGCTGGAGTATCTCGGCAGGCCTTCTCTCAAACTCTAACAGCGGAATGTTATATTGCTCGGTAATCGCGTAGTAGAACGTGGCAATAGCATCTCTGCCCAGTATTCTCGTTAGCGTATAGTCGATGCAATCAAAGAGCGTAGCATTGAAACTCTTCTCAAATCGAGCTCGCATTACCACTCCAAATCATCGGTGCAAACCGTTAGATTAACTTTTTCGCGGTTTCACCGTAAAAATCCTGCCAAAAGCATTATCGCTTTCTCCACCAGAAAATCCAACTCGTTTTATAACGCGTCGCGAGGCCTTGAAAATCAGATATTGCAAAGACTGTCCTACGACTATGCCATCATCGGTGGAGGCATCCTCGGAGTCTCAATCGCATACTGGATCTCCTCGCTGTACAACTGTTCTGTTGTCATAGTAGACAAGGAAGACCACGTTGGAATGCACACGAGCTCTAGGAACACAGGTGTGATCCACAGGCCGTTCTACATAAACCCAGAAAAGAAAAAGATCTTCGCCAGAGCCGCTCAAAAATCGTATTTCATGTGGAGGGACATTGCCCTAAAGTACGACCTTCTCTGGAATCCTGTGGGAACACTTGAGGTTGCAACCTCGGAAGATCAGGTAAAGACACTTGATTCCTACAAGACGTGGTCGCAACAAAATGGAATTGAAGGAGAAGTAGAACTCCTCGACGACAAAGGAGTAAGAAAGCTCGAACCAGAGGTAGTGTGTGCAGGTGCTATCCTCTCAAAAAACGATACGGCAGTCAGTTATGGCGATTTTACAAGTTTCGTCTTCGAAAGAGCACAGAAAAATGGAACAAAGCTCACGGGAAACTCACGAGTAGTCGGAATCAGCAGTGAAAGCAAACTGACAGTCAAGCATCAAGACAAGAGTCAAGAAACCATATCCGCTGGCTTTATCATAAACGCGGCGGGTGGAGGCTCAGTACAAATTGCTCATCTTCTAGGCGTGGGGACGGAGTACACAGATCTATTCTTCAGGGGAGAGTACTGGAAAGTCCAAGAGCCCTTTGCCTCAAAGATAAGAAGAAACATCTACTCCATCCCAAGGTACAAAGAGTTCCCATTCCTGGATCCCCATTTCATTATCAGGGCGAATGGAACAAGAGAGATCGGACCAAACGCAGTACTTGTCTTTGGCTCTGGTGCCTACAACGGCCTCACAGAATCAAAATCACAACTAATCACAAAACCGCTTGAAAGTCCCGTGATGCCAAAACTCAAGCTCTTCACAAGCAAGACATTTCTTAGCCTTGTCTGGCACGAGTGGCGAAGCTCGGTCTCGAAAGAAGCAATGTGCTATCGAGTGAAGGGCTTCATCCCTTCCATAGATTCATCCTTCTTGTATGAAAAAGGGCTCGCAGGGATAAGGGCATCAGTGATCGACAACAACGGATTTGTTCCAGAAGCGCTGTTACTGGACGGCGAAAGATCACTCCACATTCTAAACTTCAACTCGCCAGGTGCAACAGGTGCGCCAGCATTTTCCGCATACGTAGTCTCCAAGATGATTCAGCAGGGCCATTTCGACGGAAAAAGCAAACGACGATCTGAATCTATGTGGGACTTTGAGCAAGCATCATCTCTAGATTGATTCACTCGATCCAATCCGATAGACTGTTCATCTGAGAGATTAGGTCAGAAGTTCTTTGGAACACCGGGTACAGGACAACTTTTGACGCCCCTCGAGCTACAAGCGACTTTACCTGAGAGGCAACTTCTTCACCTGTTCCAAATATAGAGAACTCACACAACCGCTGCGAAATGTCTTCGCGCAACACCTTCCGCCTTTCAAAGTATCCAGTACCCTTGATCCGCATCAGGTCAGCGGCGGCTAGAGCTCTACTTTCAGCTATTCTGCATAGCGTATAGACCATGAACCTTACCCTCTTTTCCTTCGCATAGTCTAGCAATCCATCTATTGAGCTCGTGTGCAGAATGTAGGCAGTGGCTCCTGTTTTCGCAGCAAGATCAATAGTCTTCCTTCCGTTGGTAGAACCTTCAGCGCCTAACTTGAGCTCGCGACTGGAGAGTGGCGTGAGGCGGAGCGTCACATGCTCCAAAGACCCATAAGAGGGACGCAAACCATATGCAGCATTTCCTATTACGAGGTTTGCCGAAAAGTGCGACTTAAATTCCTTCAGCAACTTTTTGATCAGAGATGATTTAGCCCGTGCAGATCCTTCCTTCGATGCCTGAAACGTTTCAGACCATCTTGCGCCAAGATCGTGGACCCGACCATAGTCTTCAAAATCGAGGCGCTCGCTCCTCGTCTCTGCGTCAAAATTCACATTGACACTTCCGAGCGAGCTGTTCACTATCGATAGTAGAGAGATGGTCTTCTGCACATTCGAAAGATCAGAAGGAAGTGCAGAACGCTTTGCGGCAATCTCGATTTCATCCAGAAGGAATAAAATCAGAGGTCATTGCCCCTTTCCTCCGCTAAAAGTACTCTGGTTTCTAGTAGACACTACACGTATGAGGAACGCAGCCACCCGACTGCAGGATTGAATTATTCAATTTGCGCGTTCACTTCCTCTCGAGCTTAAATTCTAAAACTGATCCTAATAAGAATTCTCTTTAGTAATTTTCATCGAATTGTGCGTGTAGTCATACGTAGCAGAATCACCACGCGCACGGTACTCCGAATTAGAGCAACAGAGGTAAGTTCTTCTTTTCGACAGCTACTTGGTTCAATAGCTCTAGCAAATCCTCATCAATCTCCAGGATATTTCATAAATCCCTAATTCTTATAGACAGAACCAAATCACCATCTGTTATGCCGGAAAACTCCGACTCTTTTGATTTAATCGTTGTAGGATCTGGCGCCGCGGGTACCTCAGCTGCCCTAAGCGCTGCCGAGACGTGCAAAGCTTACGACAAGAACCTTCGCATTGCGATGCTAGACAGAAACGGCGAAGATAACTGGGGTGGTAACTCCCGCTGGACTACCGCGAACTTTCGTATGCTCGATGGAGATCATCTCTATCCCACTTTTGAAGAGGACATCATAAGGAACACAAAGGGAAAAGCAAACCCCGAATACGTGCACAAGTTGGCAGTCGAGGCAGTCGACACGATTCACTGGATAAGAGATAACGGAGTGAACTTGGAAGAAAGGCCGGCAGATTGGACCGCGAATGACTTCAAGATGGGACCAAAAGGCGGAGGACTGGAAATCATAACTGCGCTCCGTGCAGCGGCTGAAAAATCCGGTGTGGAAGTAATGCTTGAGACTACTGCATACAAGCTGGTACAGGGCGAGACTGGAGCAGTCTGTGGGATTCTCGTGAGCGATAAAAAAGGAAAAGGTCGGAAACTTAACTCAAAAGCGATAGTGCTAGCCGGCGGCGGTTTCGAGGGAAACTATGAGATGTTGACAAAATACATGGGGCCGAAAGCAGGGTACTTCCGACTGGACACGCCCGCAACCAAGGACCACATGGGCGAGTGCATCAACATGGCTCTTGAGATTGGGGCGGCCCCTTCTGGAGAGTTCGCAGGATATCACGGAGATCTAGTTGATCCAAGAAGTACAGCGTTTAGACCGATCATAAGATGCTTCCCGTACGGAATCCTCGTAAACAATCAAGGGGAGCGATTCATAGACGAGGGCATGGATGACATGAGCAACGCCTTTGAGTACATGGCAAGAGCAACATTCGACCAGCCAGATCACAAGTCGTTCTTCATCTTTGATGAGACGATGCGAGAAGTGGTCAGCAAGAATGTAAAGACTGAATTTCCGCCACTAAAGGCAAACACTCTCAAAGAGCTCTGCGAGATGATTGGGCTGCCTCGTGAACGATTGGAAAAGACCGTTCAAGATTTGAACAAGTCAGTCCAGCCGGGAGCTTTCATTGCCGCAAAGCGTGATGGAAAACACACGTTGGGGTTGTCCCCGCCTAAATCTAACTGGGCGATGCAGATAGACAAGCCACCATTCTACTGCTATCCGGCTGAGGGAACGATGATGTTTACGTATGGTGGTGTGGCAACAGACCCCATGGGGAGAGTCGTATACACAAACGGTGCGCCAATACCTGGTCTCTATTCTGCCGGAGAGATGACAGGACTATACTACCACCATTATACTCCGGGCACTTCGGTATTGAGAGCCCTGACCTTTGGAAGAATTTCGGGGTTTGAAGCCGCCAGATTGATACTGGGCGAGACCTAGCCAATCAATAGATCTTCTTAACGTCGATGCATACAGGTAGCTGTAGGAAATGATGGACAAGTGTTGCTCATGATTTCCAACGAGCCCTAAGCGTGGCTGAAGCATTTCCTAGTACGAGCGATTCTCTTTTAGTAGGTTGTTTAGACTCTTCGTCGATTACTTGCCCAAACCTCTCGATGACTTTCTCGACCAAATTTACAACGAGGATGTGATGACGCTCCTCAAAAGACTACCAGATAGCTCCATAGACTGCATTTACGGAGACCCTGATTACAACGTCGGAATCAAGTACAACAATACCTCCTACAAGAAAAAGTTCGACGATTATATCTCGTGGTGTGTTTCTTGGTCTAGAGAGTGTCACAGAGTCCTAAAAGACGATGGTAACTTTTTCATCATAAACTACCCAAAGAACAACGCCTACCTCAGGACTAGGTACCTGGATGACGCTTTCCGCGACGTGAACGAGTATGTGTGGATCTACAGGACGAACATAGGTCATTCAAAGAAAAGGTTTACCACTGCTCACAGGTCGATTCTCCACTGCACAAAGTCAAGTGAAAACAGATTCTACAAGGAAAACGTGGCTGTCGGCTACGAGAATCCCAGCGACAAGCGAATCAAGAAACTTATCGCGAACGGCGAACCAGGCAGGATGCCTTACTCCTGGCTTTATTACGATCTCGTAAAAAACGTGGGCGTTACAAAGACGTTCCACGCTTGCCAGATACCCGAGGGACTCTCTGGTACACTGATCAAAGCTTCCACCAGCCCACGTGACGTGGTCCTGATACTCTTCGGTGGAAGTGGTTCGGAGATTATGGAGTGCAGAAAATTGATGCGATATTTTATCTCCGCAGAAATAGACAAGTCATATTTCCAGTTGATAAAGAAGAGACTCGAGGCGGGCGGTCAAGTCCCCAAAAAGTACAGACTGCTCACAAAAATACAGCGCAAAAGGATAGCTTGATATTAGAAAAATCTGATCGGATTATCTGTTTCATGATTCCTACCGAAGAGCCCGTGGATCAAAGGTACAGGTTGCGCTTCAGTCTGGGCCAAGGAGGCCAGTCTGTAGTGAGTCATGGCTATTCGATCAAATTCATACTTATTGACGAGAAAAATCTCCTGCTCTACAGGAACATCTTGGAGATTGGCTATTCGGTGGTCAAACGGGCAGTCAAAGAAAAGTCGGAACGCGGAAAGAAAGACCAGATCCCACACTGGAACCAGAAGACAATGCGCCTACTGTCTAGGAATTTCATAGACCAATCATGCAAGATAACAGGTGAAGAGTACCGCCCAAAGTTGAAAAAAGCTATGAGACGGCTACTTTCAAAGATAAACCAAACCTTCCCAGCTAAAGATTAAATTATATCACTTCAGTTGGATTGTGCGAGTGGTAGAATTTGATCAA
>JAKBSX010000113.1:0-3515 GCA_021844725.1 Actinomycetes bacterium
TGGGGGATACCTACGGCCTGATGATTTATCAGGAGTCGGTGATGAGGGTGGCTCAGAAATTCGCTGGTTATTCTTTGGCAGAGGCCGATAACCTGCGCAAAGCGTGTGGCAAAAAGATTCGGGCTCTTATTCAGGCGGAACGAGAGAAGTTTGTCAAAGGCTGTATAGACACCGGCTATGGAGAACAAGTCGGTACTTCGTTATTTGATATCATTGAGCCGTTTGCGGACTATGCGTTCAACAAAAGCCACTCCTATGGTTACGGACTTGTTTCATACCAGACCGCCTGGCTCAAGGCTAACTACTGTGTACAATTCTTGGCGGCAATACTCACTTCAGTCAAGGATGATAAAGAAAAAACGGCCATATACCTCTCTGATGCTCGGGATCATCAGATTCAGGTGATGGTCCCCGATATCAATGTTTCGAGGGCAGATTTCACCGCTATTCCTTCTGAATTAGGTAATGGCTCGATACGGTTTGGTATGGCGGCGGTGAGAAATGTTGGAGAGTCAGTTGTAGAGCTGATTGTAAAAGAAAGAAGCGAGAACGGACCCTATCAGTCATTCATCGATTATTGCATGAGAGTTGACTCAATTGCTTTAAATAAACGAAGCGTAGAAGCCTTGATCAAAGCTGGAGCTTTTGATTCGCTTGGACACAAGAGAAAAGGTCTTTTACAAGTATATGAAACTGTAATTGATCGTGCTTTGGCAAAACGCAGGGAGATTGATGCCGGGATAATGAGTCTCTTCGATGCTCCAGATACCGAGGAAGGATCGGTCGCGACCATAGAGGTCGAGATTCCAGATGTTGAATTTGAAAAAAGTGACCTTCTCGCCTTTGAGAAGGAGATGCTTGGATTATATGTATCTGACCATCCATTAATGGGACTTGAAAGAGCGCTGGCTAGAATGGTAGATTGCTCTATTTCGGAAGCCAGAGACCTGCAAGGGACCTCCCGGGCGGATGAAATGATAACTGTTGGAGGGGTTGTCACGTCTGTCAGCCGCAGGTACACCAAGAGAGGGGATCTAATGGGTAATTTCGTTCTTGAAGATCTCAACTCGTCCATCGAAGTGTTTCTGTTTCCCAGGCAGATGGCTGAGTACGCTGCACTGTTGGAAGAAGATTCCATAGTAGTGGTGAAGGGTAGAATTGACTCCCGGGACGACCAGCCAAAGATGGTAGCCCAGGCCATTTCCAAACCGGACTTGGGAAATGGCCTGGGTCAGCCACTAGGAATCAAGATATCGCTTCAGCAGCTAACGCGGGGCAATCTGATCAAACTCCAAAATCTTCTTCGGGAACATCATGGTGATACGCCGGTGCGAATCTATGTAGAAAATGCGATATATGAGCTTCCGGCCGAGTTTAAGGTTAATGACAGGGGCGGATTAATCGGAGAGCTGAGAGTGCTATTTGGAGCTAGCGCGATATTTGACCCTAATAGGACCGGCGCCCTTACTGCATAATGGATATCTAGTATTGTTGCAGGGATTTATTTGAAGGGTGCTTCTGAACAGCTTTGAGGTTGTGGTTGGATCAGGTAGTTAACTCAGGCCGCGTTTAGATCTGGTCTTTTCCGACTAAGCTGTAAATAGGTAGATCCTGAGGAGATTCAGTATTACAATGCCCATTAAAGTTTCGACTAAAGACACTACTGCACTTGGTGATTCCGAACTAGCCGCCATGGCTGACCTTGCTGAAGAGAATCAATCCGGATTTGACCTTGGGTTTTTATCGAAGCAGCAAGAGGATTGGGTACTGGTAACTTATGCCCAGTCGGATGACAAGATTGTTGGATATAGTTTTTACACCCTTGAAAGGATTGGTGGAACCCCGGCAATCCTTTTGGGAATTCTTTCAATTAGATCCGGCGAAGATTGCTCAAAGATTCTGAAGTCAATCATGGCTGACCAGTTTCGCAAAGCTGTACTTGCATTTCCCGATGAGGACGTGCTCATAGGGTGCCGGTTGGTTTCTCAGTACGGTTATGAGATTCTTGATTCACTAGAAGATGTAGTTCCGCGGCCTGGTTATAAGCCGACTGGCGAAGAGCGCGCTTGGGCTAGAAGATTGGCTAAGCGTTTTGGGGCTGAACATCGTCTTGATGATAGATCATTCCTGCTTTCCGGCGAAGGCCATGCTGAGGGGCATATCGAATTTTCCGACCCATCTCTCAATGGTAAGCATGCATCCTTCGATCACCTGTTTGAACCGATAAACCATGAGAAGTATGACTCGCTATGTGCTTTCGGCTGGATCCTGGCTGAGGATTTAGCTTCGGCAGCGCGACCCGAAGAAGAGGACTAGTTTTCGGCCAGGACTGGTTGATCTGGTTCTTCAGGTGGGCTCCGTGTGCCGCTTTGATGGCTTCCTAATTCAGGGGGATTCCTTTAGAGTGGCGGCACTAGCCATTTTGTCTTATGATAATTTACGTTTCATCGGGCTACTGTAACCAGCCAAGATACGTTTTGCCTTTCGGTGTCCGTCCGCTTTCTGTAACCCCGCCGTGGGACCCCAGTTACGGGGAAGAGTATTTTGTGCTGTTGCTGCATTTAGTTAGCGTAAGTGTTGCATCTAGAGCTGATACAGGCAAAAGGCGCTTGGTTCTTAGGGACTTCTACCGGAGTATTTACACTGCGTATGCAATATAGCCGGAGAGTGCTTGGCTAATTGCCTTATCTCTGAGTTGTCTAGTTGTCAAAATTCTCAAAGTTTTGCCACAATGTTCTAGACCCTGCTGACTAACCAGGTACCGGTTGCCTGGGCTAGGCATTTCAAAATTCAGGATCTCCTCTACTGACGAACCCTCAGTAATAACTCTGTGATTTAGAAATCCGTACTCAAATAGGATAGTTTACTTTGAGTGTCATGTAGAGTTGACAAATGTAATATATACTTGTCATTTTACGCATTGCACGGGGAGAAAGCATTGAGCAATCTGATCGGGAGATTTCGGAAACAGATGAATCTCTCCCAAGCTGAATTAGCTTCAATGGTCGGGATTTCCAGGCAATCTCTTCACTCAATTGAGCTCAGTCGGCAGGAGCCGCGAGTATCTATAGCAATCGCGTTAGCTAATGCGCTTGGAGTTGACGTTGAGCAGCTTTTCCCAAGGTCAAGCCAGAGCGGTTTCAAAGTAGAGAACCAAGTGTCAGCAGAGGAACCTTTTCGGGCTTGCAGGAGTGAAGTCGATGGCCAACAGGTATTTCGTAGGGCAGTCTCGGTTGGATTTGGGCAGGTTCCACTAAGGGCTGATGTTGTCATGCGAAAAGTTGGCTCAGCTTACAAGTTAGAGGCTGAGCTGGATAGCTCGACGCTTTTTATCGATGGTTGCGACCCAATCTTGGAAGTCATTTCTAACAAGATCAATGAGGGTAGAGAAAATTTGCGGGTTAGCTGTTTTTACGGCTCCAATGCGAATTCCTTAGACAAATTGAGAGAGGGTTGGACACACGGGGCTCTGATGCACGGCAACTCGGAGGAATTGGACCGAATGGGACATGCCG
>JAKBSX010000113.1:3525-7658 GCA_021844725.1 Actinomycetes bacterium
CATTATTTAGAAAATGCTGAGCCGACGGCAGTAATGGTTCCTTTTGGCAATTGGGATCTGGTTCTCGGTTTTCGTCCAGACAATCCAAAAGGGATCAACACCGACAAGGATTTAGTTAGGGAGGATCTTATTCTGGCTGTCAGGGAGACCGGTTCTGGAGTAAGGAGCTTTTTAGATCAGTTTTTTGATCGACACGGTGCTGACTCAGAAAGGCTTTCTGCGGCTAAGAGTTTTGGAGATCACTATCAGGTTGCAGCGGCGATAACTCTTGGGATGTGCGATGCTGGCGTACTTCCTGTCTCGATTGCCCAAAGTGTTGGCCTCAAATATATTCCGGTCGGCACCCATAGGTCTTCATTTGTATTTTCCCGATCTGGATATGCGAGAGCCATAGAATCAGGCTTTTTGGATCAATTGTATACTCGGTCGCTCGAAAAAGAACTGACAGCAATCGGTGGCTATCAGGTAATTCGTTAGGTGAAAGGATAATTTAATTTATGTTCGGCAAAGCCGAGATTTCGGTTGGCATTTCAAGAAGGCTGCGACTTGCCATAATTTTATCATCTGGTTCAATCTTGTTGGCGGCTTGCGGAGGTACTTCGACTTCAGGTACGTCGAATCAGTCCGCAAATACAGGAAAGGTCAATATGTCATACGCTGGCTCTTTGGTCGGAGCTATGACTAACGATATTTTGCCTCAGTTCAAAAAGAAGACTGGAATCGATGTAGTTGGATATCCGGGGGGATCAGTTGCATTGGCCAATCAGATTAAAGAGAAGCTTCGACAAGCTGACCTTTTTCTATCTGCGGTGCCATCGGTGAACTCTATGTTGGAGGGAAAAGCTAACGGCAATATCTTGTCCTGGTATTCGGATTTAGCCAGTTCGCCACTTGTTATTGGCTACAACCCGAAGTCTAAATTGGGTTCAGAATTGACTGCGTCGAATTGGTATAAGGTGATGCAAACACCAGGTTTCAGACTTGGCCGGACTGATCCAAAATTGGATCCTAAGGGCGTGCTCACGGAAACTCTCGTAAGGGAGGAAGCAAAGAAGGTCGGAGACAGCTCGTTATTCACCAAGATCCTTGGTAGTGCGGAAAACAGCTCGCAAATATTTCCCGAGGAGACACTTGTTGGCAGACTTGAGTCCGGTCAACTTGATGCCGGTTTTTTTTATGAGAATGAGGCAAAGCTGGCTAAAATACCATTTATCAAAACGGGAATCAATCTTGGAGCTAATTTTACAATCTCAATTCTAAATAATGCCAAAAATCGATCTGGTGCTGTTGCCTTTGTCAACTATCTCTATTCCCCGCAAGGCCAGAAAGAACTTAAAAGTGTTGGCTTGATACCCGATAAAGCTAAAGTTCATGGCAGCGGGGTCCCTCGAGGTGTGAAGCTGTGATTCTGATTGAGCATATGGTTCACGGGCAAATGCCTACAGGTATTTCTGCTTTGCATTTATCAATTGACCTGGCCATCTCAAGGATTTCGAGTTGAATGCCAATGTCATCTGGTTGGAGAACGATAGGTGTTTGCTAAAACAGCTAATCTGAAGTCCAGTTCAGGATTGTTTGGCGGATGGTTAGCTGTATATATCGCTCTCCCTTTCTTAGGGTTGATCTATTATGTGGCAACCCATGGATTTGGTAATTCGCCGGGGGTGCTGCAGGCTGCATATGTGTCAGCGGCAACTGCATCAATTACAACCGCCATTTTGGTTATATTTGGGCTGCCTTTGGCAAGTTATCTCGCTCATTCCAATTCGCAGAGGGCTGCGGCTATCAGGGTGTTGATTCGACTGCCGTTAGGGATACCCCCTCTGGTGTCCGGAATAATGTTGCTGATTGTCTTCGGGCCGTATTCCATTATTGGAAGGATTTTCTCCGGCCGTTTGGTCAATTCAATGATTGCTATCGTGCTCGCTCAACTCCTGGTGGAGATGCCCTTTGTTATTGAGGGATCGCGGGCAGCCTTTGCTCAGCTTGATCCAGAGGTATTTGAGGTTTCGAGTATCCTCGGAATTCCTAATTGGAGAACCTTGGTGGGTATAGAGATTCCCTTGGCAATAAAGCCCATTAGAACAGCCGTGATGATGGGCTGGCTTAGGGCATTCGGCGAATTCGGGGCTACGGTATTGGTTGCTTACCATCCCACTTCGCTACCGGTTCTGATATTTACGCAGTTTTCAGGCACGGGATTGACATCTGCGATTTTACCTGTTGGAGCTGTTTTGCTTGTCTCATCTATTGGGGCGTGGTTGATTAAGCGCATAGCGGTGCCTTCCCGTTTGCTCCTTGACATACCAAGGCGATACAATTTCAACGAGGTTGCTCACGGAGATCTTGTCTCCTGGCAATCTCGTTCTGACACCGGCGCTATTTCTTTTAGAGTGGCTGGGAATTTAGGTGGATTTAATCTCGACGTAGCCTCAGATGTACAGGGTAAATCTTTAGCAATTACTGGTCCATCAGGAGCCGGCAAGTCTTTAACCTTAAGGGCCTTGGTGGGCTTGCTTCCATCGCTATTGGATCAGGTTCAAATAGGTGAACTCGCTAATCCGAAGATAGCTTTTGTTCCCCAGGGCCAGGCGTTATTTGGCCATCTGGATGTAATGGCTCAGTTGGCAATTTCTGCCAGATGGTCCGGCGGGCTGCAAAGTAGGGATGCTATAGTGTCTCGGATATACCAATGCTCGGAACAGGTGGGTATAACGCATCTTTTAGACAGAGAGATTTCTACTCTTTCCGGAGGTCAAAAGCAAAGGGTGGCGTTAGCTCGAGCGATAGCTTGCAATCCCGATTTATTGGTACTCGACGAACCTTTTAGTGCACTCGACCGTTCTGAGAGGGATAGGCAGATCAGGTTTGTGCGCAAGCTGGTTAAAGATCTGTCTCTTTATCTGATAGTGGTAACCCATGATATTGAGGAAGCGGCGTTTCTTTCAGACTCAGTTGCTATAGTTAGGTCTGGAACGGTATTGTCAAGTGGCAATCTTTCGCAACTGGTGAGGGAACCGACTTCAGTTGAGGTGGCAGAAATATTGGGTTATGAAAACATCCTCACAAGTGATGCGTTATCAGAGGCGAATAGTTCTTATTTGGCTGACGATCCTAAGGCTTGCGCAGACCTTGAAGCAATTGTGTTCAGAAATTATGGTCACAATATTAAGCTGGCACTTTCTGCTCAATCAGCTTTGGATTTTCACTTCAACGCCGGAAGTGACGGGTTGGTAATTACGGGAACGTTTCTAGTACAGGACTATGTGGATCTGGGTAACCAATCAGTTGTTATTTTGAAGGCATCTGATTTGATATCGCTGGAGTTCAAAACCGTCTTTGACCCGTTTGAGATTGCAATCGGATCATGGGTGGATGGTACGATCGAACTTGACCCTGGGCTTACCGCGCTTATCGCAGCTCGTGCTGGAGTAAGCGGTTAAGAATAAGCCCCGGTATATCCCAAGCTGCAGAACTAATATTAATGCTGCCCTCGAAGAATCTGCAGCGTTTTGTCAAGGTGATGATTGATCTCTGCAATTCCCTGGATACCATTTCCGGATCTGATTTCCTCGGCAATTTCGCGGTGTTCTTCGATTATCGCTTTGCAGCGTGCCACGTCGTAGGCTTGGATGGTTACTCCCATCCTTAATTGTCTGTCTCTCATTGCATGATAGAGGTCAATCAGAATAGGATTGTTGGTCGATTCGACAATGCATGAGTGATAGGTGCGGTCAGCTTCCAAGAACGCAGTAGCGTCGCCTTGGGATAGTGCCATCTCCTGGTTATCGATTGACAGATGTAACTTATCGGCGAGCTCTGGGTTGGGTCCCAAATCAGTGAGTTTTTTTAGCGCGTAGCATTCAATCAGACGCCTGGTTTCTATTACAATCTCTACCTCGGTTGCGGATACCGGAACCACCAGGGCACCCTTTTTTGGATAAAGTCTAAGTAACCCTTCCGTTTCAAGACGGAGGAAAGCCTCTCTAACCGGAGTTCGGGAAATGCCAAGCTCCTGCGCTACTTCGCCTTCGCTAAGTAGATCGGCACCTTTGTATGATCCTTGTAATATCATTTTTTTGGTGTAAAGGTAGGCGCGGTTGGTCGCGGTTGAGTCGGATTTAATCCTTTTC
>JAKBSX010000114.1 GCA_021844725.1 Actinomycetes bacterium
CCCTTTGGGGGGTTACAGGACGCAGATGGACACTGCAGCAAAAGCCCATTAGGGCTGAGCACAGCGGCCCAGTGAAGCGTCAACCACCTGAAGGGCTAGTGGCATGAGCATAACTGGTTCTCAGGAATCACCTTCCGTAAAAGAGGGAGGAGGTCAAGTGAGCAACCGGGCCAAAGATGTCCCGATTCGCTGATTCTCAGATAAACACGGGCTGCGAATTACCATACGCTAGGAGTAGAAATTGAGTAACTCAGAACAACTCGAAGAATTTCGTAGAACGATAAACAAGCAACGGTCTCCACTGCCACGGGCTGAACAATGGGAAAATTTGGTCCTTCATAAAGAGGACGTACAGTGGTATAGACCGGAGGGTAACCCATCTCTGATGGGCCCAGTTCTTGGGATTCCGATAAGGACATTTGAACTTTTCCTCCAAGAGATTGCTCCCGGAGGAACTTCAGATATGCAGCAACATCACCATGAGGCAGTCCATTTCATAATCTCTGGAAATGGCTATAGCGAGTTGGGCGAAGAATCGTACCAATGGGGCCAGGGCGACTTTATATCGGTACCTCCAATGGTTTGGCACCGCCACTACAATGCGAGTGATACCGAGCCTGTGCAAATGCTGCTAATAGAGAATTCCAAGCTTCTTGAATTTCTTGGGCTCAACTATCGGGTGTCTGCAGGATTTCTAAACTATGCGGAGCTGAGGGAGAAAGTTAATGAACTTCCTTCTGGTCATGGACACTGAGCGACGGTTTTTAATCCAGGCCTTAGGATGAAACCCGCTCAGGCATTCCCGATTATTACTTTGCAGGCCGCTCGGATACGGTCTTCGAGGTGGCAGGCTGAGGAGAGTCACTCTGATACCAGGACTCGAGGCTTTGATCAACCTGTAACGACTCATGGGCCAGGCAGGGGACACCGTTGCATTGAAAATTACAACTTTGAGGTTCGGTCCACGATCTCTGAGAAGGGTGCCGCGTGAACGAGCATATGATAAATCTTTCAGATGAAGGGAGAAAAGGCTGGCTCGAGGGGCAGGTGGCAATTGTCACTGGGGGATCTGGCGGTATCGGAAAGGCGATAGTCGATCGATTTATCAGTGAGGGCGCCAAGGTATGTATTTTTGATTTGGCTGTTTCAGGTAATGGCAAAGTACGGGAGAATGTACTTTCTGTGCGAGGTGATGTTTCATCGTACAAAGATAACTTAGCTTGCGTGGACGAGACCGTTAGTCATTTTGGCAGGCTTGACATCTTTGTGGGAAATGCCGGAATCTACGATGGTTCAGTGACTCTGGTTGACCTGCCCGAAGATCGAATGGATCAAGCCTTTGATGAGGTATTTTCAATAAACGTCAAGGGCTATCTCTTGGGCGCAAAGGCGGCATTGCCTCATTTGGTCAGATCCAGAGGATCGATGATTTTTACTGTGTCCAACTCCGGATTTTATACCGGTGGAGGTGGACCGATCTATACCGCTTCGAAACACGCGGTGGTGGGCTTGATCCGGGAGCTGGCTTTTGAACTTGCTCCGGTGGTAAGAGTTAATGGTGTGGCCCCATCGGGCACGGTTACAAACCTTAGAGGACCGAAGGCGTTCGGCCAGGATGCAGCTCCCTTCTTTGACCCAGGCACTTCCTGGGATGAGAGGATCACGGGTTCAAAGCCGCTTGCCATTTTCCCTTCAGCCGTAGATCACACCGGTGCTTACCTGCTGTTGGCGTCTAGGGAGAATTCCAGCACTATGACAGGCGAAATTATTAGGAGCGACGGGGGACTAGGTGTTCGGGGTCTGAATGCGGTTTCAGGTGGAACGAAGTTGAGTGAGCTATTTGATTCAAATGCTGAAGATGGATAATGAAAAGGCTGTAATGTACAATGTCATCCGATTTGGGAATTAGTGGGGGGAGATACGATGGCTGATTTGGAGTCTGATTTAAGCTTCCAACTCCATGAGAATTTGTCTATAGGCAGAGTTCCTCAATGGATTTTAACTGATCCTGGTATCTATGAATTAGAAGTCCAACGGGTATTTGCCAGTAATTGGTACTTCCTTGGCCATGAATCGGAAATACCAAATCCTGGGGACTATGTGAGTCGCTGGTATGTAAATGATCCGGTTATTGTATCGCGGGGAAACGACAGGAAGATAAATGCTTTTTTGAATAGTTGCACCCATAGGGGCACTATGCTTTGCAGCGCTGATTTTGGCAATAAAGCCAACTTCATATGCCCTTACCATGGATGGACGTACTCTTTAGAAGGCAAACTTAACGGCATCATTGCAGGGGATAAAATCTACGGCACTGAGATGGATCGATCCGAATGGAATCTCCGGAAATTGCCCAGGCTTGAAACATATCATGGCCTGATCTTCGCGAGTTTGAACGAGAATGTTGTCCCTCTTGATGAATACCTTGGGAATCTGAAATGGTACTTTGATATCCTTCTCGGCAGAAGCGATAAGAAGATGCAGGTCAAGGGGGTGCCTTTCCGGTGGGTGGTGGAGGCGAACTGGAAGATTGGTTCCGACAATTTCGGTGGGGATGCCTATCACACTGCCATGACTCACCGCTCAACGGTTGAGCTGGGTATAGCTCCCAAGGACCCGATGTTCGCCAGCTATGGGCATCAGGTTGTTCTCGATAATGGACATGGTCTTAACGTGATTACGCCATCGCCGGTTGCACCCAAAGTGCCTCCATTCCAGGGATTGCCCGAGGTTATGTGGCCAATGTTCGAGAGGAATCTTACTGAGGGTCAGTTGGAGGTATTTCGAAATACTGCAGTAATCGATGGGACATGTTTTCCGAATTTGTCATTTCTTAGCCCGATGCACGGAACTGGAGGTCATGCTCACCTGACTAACTTCTTAACACTTCGTCAGTGGAGGCCATTGGGACCTGGGAAAATGGAGATTTGGTCCTGGTTTTTAGCCGATGTCGAGGCGCCTGAGGAGTTTGTTCAGGAGTCGTATAAGCGCTATGTCAATACTTTTGGGCCATCTGGCGTACTCGAACAAGATGATGCAGAAATCTGGTCGCGCATCACAAGTGCAAGCAAAGGCCTTATGGCCAGAGACAAGACTTTGAGCTATAACAACGTTATGAATTATGTTATGGGTCTGGATTCTGTTGAACCAGATCCAAATTGGCCCGGTCCCGGCATTGCATATCCGACCTGTTACCTGGAAGCAGTGCAGAGGGCTTTCTATGAGAAGTGGCATGAATGTATAGCCAAAGACTGACGATGAGATAGCTACAGAAAACTGTAGGTAGTGCTAGGAGACTATTTTGACGATTACTGATTCCGGGAGAATCCAAATCGAAACCTATTTAGAAATATGTCAGTTTCTCTATTTTGAAGCTGAACTGCTTGATGACCGGCGATTTGAGGAATGGTTGGGCCTGCTTACCGAGGATGTGCAGTACCGTATGCCGGTTCGGGTCACCAAAGAAAAAGCAGATGGGTCCGACATTGAGGAGCCCTCTTCGTATTTTGAAGATAATCTTGTCACATTGACATCCCGGGTTGCACGACTAGGTACCAAGTCAGCTTGGGCTGACGATCCACCTTCTCGCACCAGGCATTTTGTGTCAAATATTCTGGTCCAACCCGGAGCTGATAGCTCAGAGTATCTGGTGACTAGTGCTCTTAACTTCGTTAGAAATCGGGGCAGTATTAGTGTCAGTGATCAGTTGACTGGAAAACGAAAGGACATTCTAAGGAGGGTGCAAGGGGACTTGAAAATTGCATCCAGGGATGTCTACCTGGATCAGGTGGTCCTTGGGACCCCCAATTTAATCACCTTATTCTAGTATTTAATACGTTATTATTTAGTCCCACACGCAGAAGGCCTACCTGCCGAGCTTGTTGTCACGGGTGCGGCTCAGCACCCTGTAGAGAGAATATGACCATGTTGCTTGATTGAGTGATCCTGGTTTTTATAGATTACGAGGCGACCGCATTGCAAATTACAGTTGATGACGTAAATGGCGTTTTTGCTATTATGCCCACACCGGCGGTGCCTGAGGCGTCGAACCCGGGTTTAGTGGATACCATAGATTATGATGAAACCCGCCTCGCGGTGGAAAAACTCATCACAGACGGCGTGAACGCTGTTTTGACCACTGGAACCTTCGGCGAGGGAGCTTCGCTACTGATTGAAGAACTTGAAGGTTTCGCGTACACTGTGGTTGAGGCTTCTAAAGGAAGGGTGCCAGTATTTGTCGGTGCTACTTCTCTAAATACCCGGGAAACTATCGCCCGCGCAAGGAGACTCAGAGACTTGGGCGTTAGCGGATTGCTCCTTGGCAGGCCGATGTGGAGTCCTTGTGACGATGACGACATCGTTCGCTATTACAAATCCGTCGTAGAGGCCGTTCCCGAACTGGCGATCATTGTCTACGACAATCCTGAAGCATTCAAAGGGAAAATCAGCCCAAGGGTTTACTCAAAGCTTGCTGCGATTCCTCAAATAGTGGCAGCAAAATATCCTGGCCTTGCAGGCGGATTTATTTCTGATTTGGAGGCAGTTAATGAACGGATGCGCTTACTTCCGGTAGAGCGGGATTGGTATTATGCATGGAGGTGGGCCCCCGATCAGGTGGTTGCCTGTTGGAGTGGGAGTGCATCGTGCGGACCCAATGCTATAGTTCAGCTGGCGAAGATGATAAAGGCTGGCGATGAAGCAGGTGCCCATAGAATCAGCCGAGAGCTTGCGGCAGCGTCAAAGACCTTTTTCCCAAAGGGAAGCTTTGCCTTGTTTTCCCAGTACAACGTCCAACTGGAAAAGATTCGAATCAACGAGGCTGGTTATATTAATGCCGGCCCTTGCAGGCCACCGTATATTAGCTGTCCCGAGGACTACGCCGAGGGTGCTCGTCAATCCGGGGTTTTACTTGCACAACTGCATAGGCAATACACGAAAGAATCGAAATAATGGCGTAACCTCAGTTAGAGATTTTTGGCCACAATTCTCAGAATGAGAGGTGTGAAAGTAGAGAGTCATGAAGAATAAATATCCACGGGCATTTGTATGCGTGTCCCACAGTCCTTTAATGACGTTGCCGGCGCTGGCCAACTTTGGGGCGGAGTTTCGAAAGAATCTTCTGGCAGTAAAACAGTTTATTGAAGATTATTCACCGGAACTGGTGGTTATGTTTGCCCCAGATCATCTGAATATGTTTGAGCGCATAAGACCTCCGTTTACTACCATCATCTCCGCGACAAGTCTGGAGGAATTTTCAGTCCCGAAATTTGGCTTCAATATTGACGTTGACTTGGCCGTGCGCGTTTGCGATTACTTGTCACGGAACGACATAGATATCGCTGCAGCCGAGAATGTCGAAATTGATCATGGATTGACGTTAACCCTGAGGGACCTTTTCGATGAACCTTCTGAGGTACCACTGATGGCGTTTGTTATGAATATAATCGGGTTTCCTCTGTCTCCTTTGCGGCGATCCTTGATATTTGGTGAAGCTATAGGAAGCTTTTTGTCTGATTTTGAGGGTTCTGTTCTTTTCATCGGCACTGGTGGGCTCAGCCATAATCCGCCGTTTCCCGAACCTGTTCCGGGTGAGAGGAAATTCACCCCTGAGCAGCGAAAAGTGTCGCTCGCTGACGCTGTCAGATGGATTGACCCTAAATGGGATTGTGAACTACTGGAGCAGATGAAGCAAGGGAACTCGGAGTGGTTCAGCAATCTGACCCAGGGCGAGATCAGCAAACGTGGAGGCGGTGCCAACGAGATCAGAGTCTGGGGGTCATCTTGGGCTGCATGTGGCTATGGCCCTGCAGTTTTCACTTCATATGAAAGCGTGCCTGAGTGGATAACTGGAATGGGAATAGCATACGGCATCGGGTGACTTTTGGGAGTGGAGATGATGGCCTGCGCAACTATCTACTGGATGATTGCCAGGAGGTTAGGATCTCGGCTATCCAATCAGCTGATCGGTTTCTGTGTTTATAAATGATGTTGGCGCATCCATGATTGCCATCTTCGAATAAGAGTATTTCGCTGAGTCCGGGAGCTTCTTTGCTTAGTCGAATAGCTTGGGTGGCTGGGAATAGCCGATCTCTGGCACCGTAGACAATCTGCAACGGAATCTTTATATTTCCAGCGACTTTTGGCCAGATTGAGCTTTTTTGCCCTCCCGTTTTCGGCGATTTTTGCTAAATCCGACTTTTTTGGTAAGTCATAGGTTATGAAGTAGCTGGTTGTAGCTTTATAGCTGTCGATATTAGGTGTTTGTTTTGTACACCTATAGGATTTCTGATGTGCACCTCGACATCTCTATCTACAAAGGTGCAAAGCGAGTAAGAATCGTAGTGCGAGAAAAGGTCAACGGGCGCTATACGACCAGACTTATAAAGCGCATCGGAACTGCTCGAAACGATGAGGAGCTTGAAATCCTGAAAAGAATTGCCCAGACCGATCGTTCCAGATTGTCTAGCCCTAATCAACTTCGTCTTGACCTGGGGCAGAACTCGCTCGGAGGTCTTTTCTCACTTGGAACGTTTCATCATGGGGCAGAGCTTGTTTTCGGAGATATATTCGATTCTTTAGGGGTTTCGGTCGGAAGACTTACTCCACTTCTACGCCTGTTGACTATTGCCAGAATCATGCATCGGGCCTCTAAGAGAGATACCGCTTCCTGGCTCTCTGATGCCCTTGGTTCAACATACAGCCTGGATCAGATTTATCGGTTTCTAGATACCATCCATAAGCATAAGAGTGAGATTCAATACTCCCTAAGAGAAGCTGTCTCAAGCTCATAGCGCGGTGCAACGAGTTATTTACTCTATGATGTGGCGACTTTGTATTTCGAAATTGACCACGATGACGAAGATCAGTACTTGTGGCCTGGTCTTCGACGGAGGGGTTATTCCAAAGATCACCGGTCCGATCTTCCCCAGGTTGTACTTGGGCTATGTGTCAATGAACTTGGAATGCCGCTCTCATATCGGATCTATCCAGGCCACACCTACGAAGGCAAGACTTTAGTCGATGGAGTTGAATTTTCGAGAAAACAGATCGGTACTGATTCAATCACGGTTGTAGCAGATGCCGGCATGCTCAGTTCATCAAATATCTCACTCATCAAAGAACTGGGAATGAGCTTCATCATCTCTGCCAGGATCAGATCCATGGACTCTGCGGTGACACAGAAGATCCTTTACCCGTCAGCCCATTTGTGAAGTTGAATAAAAAGATTTGAGACTGATTGTTTCATACTCGCAAAAAAGAGCCAACGCCGATGCTAGGCGCAGGCAGGCTCCAGTTTTGCGACTTGAAAAACTCATCTTGCAAAACAAGGCGGTCAGAAAGCATAAGTTCTTGCAGTTCTCAGTAAAGGGGAAACCAGCCCTTGATTACCAAGCGGTAGAAAGAGCCGGTCTTTTCGATGGACTGAAAGGATATCTGCCCAATAATGAGAGCTTGACCAACGATGAAGTCATCTCCCATTACAACTAACTGCCGACGGTCGAACAATCATTTCGCATGACTAAATCCGATCTCAAGATCCGCCCCGCTTTTCACCAGAGATTAAAGAGAATCGAAGCGC
>JAKBSX010000115.1 GCA_021844725.1 Actinomycetes bacterium
GATCTGCGCATGCCCTCTGGACTGGTAGGCGGAGCCAAGTTTTCAGAACCGATTTTTACCCCCTCAACCAAGGCTGCTACCGGACATGATATAAATATTTCATTTGAGGACGCAGTCGACCTGGTTGGACGGGATGTAGCGTTAAAAGCCAGAGAGCTTTCCCTCGCCATTTACTCTGCCGGAGCCCAAAGGGCAGGAGAGGCCGGAGTCATTCTGGCCGACACCAAATTTGAATTCGGATTCATAGACGGGGAACTGGCGGTGTGTGACGAAATCCTTACGCCTGATTCTTCGCGGATTTGGGAAGCCACTGAGCTTGGATCGGGTGGTGAGCCTACTCAATATGACAAGCAGCCACTTCGGGATTGGCTGGAATCGACGGGTTGGGATAAATTACCACCGCCACCAAGTCTGCCTATGGCGATTCAGGAGTCACTCCGGAACCGCTACATTGCAGTTTACGAACGAATAAGCGGTTGCGAATTTGTAGCGTAAAGATATTGATCAATTTAGCGTGTCAGTCTCCTTCCTCGTGGGAGGGTGGGAGGTCAAAAAGAGAAGATGGGTGCAGATGAGGTTCAACGCTAAGGTTCAGGTGTGGTTAAGGGAAGGCATTGCGGATCCGGAAGGACATACCATTTCGGAGGCAATCTCTGCACTTGGATTTTCAGGTATTTCAGGTGTTCGGATGGGGAAGATAATTTCGCTCGAGCTGGATGCTGATACTCAGGCCTCGGCTGAGCAGAAGGTCGATCAGATAGCGACTTCACTTTTGTCCAATCCGGTTTTAGAAGATGTAAAAATTGAAATAGTGAAGGCGTAGTTGGTATGAAGAGCGTAGGAATCGTCGTCTTCCCCGGTTCTAATTGTGAATTCGATGTGGCAGCGGTATTAGAGTCGAATGGGGTCAAGACCAGCTTTCTGTGGCATGGGCAATCGAGTCTAGATGATGTTTCCGGAGTCGTTCTGCCGGGGGGTTTTGCCCATGGTGACTATCTTCGCCCCGGGGCAATTGCCAGATTCTCTCCTGTGATGGCAGCTGTAGGTGAATTTGCCAAGAGAGGCGGCCCGATACTCGGGATCTGCAACGGATTTCAAGTGTTGACTGAAGCTGGTTTGTTGCCGGGTGCACTGCAGAAGAATTCCGGGCTGCGATTTTTGTGCAAAGAGGTGGAAGTAGAAGTTGAAACTAGTGATTCGGTGGCTACTTCGACTTCAAATGCCGGGGAGATCCTGCGCCTTCCGATCAATCACTTTGAGGGAAATTACACCTGTGACATAAGAACTCTGGCAGATATTGAAGATAATGACCAGATTGTATTGAGATATCTGGATAACCCAAATGGTTCAATGAACTCAATTGCCGGAGTCTGTTCCGAGAAGAGAAATGTTGTCGGAATGATGCCTCATCCTGAGCGGGCATGCGATTCTTTGACCGGTCTTACCGATGGACTTAAAATAATACAGTCATTTATTGCAAATATTTAGCGCTATATGTTGCATGTATCAGATGAATACCACAACACTTTGACTTGTAATTTCGAAAGCGAAATTACTGCTTAGCGACCCGGGGTTTTCTACCCGGTTTGTTTGGCTGAATGATTCCAGCCTTAGCCAGAACTTCGACGCTGACCCCCTGTTCTTTCCAGGCAGGGAAGGATATCCCATTTTTGAGGGAGTACTCTTTAGCTACTTTGATGAACTCAGTTTCTAATTTTTCCAGGTCGGGGCCATTTTTAATCCGCTCTAATTCTGCGTTGAGTTCAATTCTCTTCTGAGTAAGGTGGAGTTTCTTTAATGGATTGGTATTTTTCGGCATATCATCAATCGCTTTTAATTGTTTATTGATTGACTCTAATGTTCGTTTTCGCCCTCTTTTTGGCCTTGATATTTCAAGCGCTTCCAGATATTGTTTCACTATTTTAGTCTGTTCTCTTCCGAGTGGAAGAGACTCTTTTTGGTCTGCAGAAACGGGCTGTGTTTTTCTAGAAGTCGAAGTTACCATAGCATTAAGTATAAGACTTATTTCATGATTCTCAGAATAATAGTAATAATTTGTCTTATCCTACTCACACTAATTGGATCACTAATTGACAAGTATTTGCAGAGAATTGGGATTGATTTGTCGTTAGATTCTTCAAATATTGTAGAACTTATTTTAAAAAGTTGCCTGTTAGCTGCTAAATTACCTCACCCAACTGTTGCAGCCTCTAGTTTGTAATCATGGAAATGCCGATACACCGTTCACTGGGTCTAACCGACTCTGAACTTGAAATGATTACAGAAGTTTTGGGACGATCGCCAAATCATTTGGAATTGGCGATGTACTCAGTGATGTGGAGCGAACACTGTTCGTATAAATCTTCGAGAATTCATTTGGGAAGATTGCCATCCAAGGGTGAAAATGTTTTGGTTGGTCCCGGTGAGAATGCCGGTGTAATTGATATCGGAGATGGTATCGCTGTGGCAATTCGAATGGAGAGCCACAACCACCCCTCAGCGATTGAACCATACCAGGGTGCGGCAACTGGAGTGGGGGGAATACTGCGGGATATTTTTACTATGGGCGCCCGGCCTATAGCTCTTCTCGATTCTTTGCGCATGGGTCCAATTGACGATGCCAAGAATCGATGGATATTCACCGGAGTAGTGAGCGGGATATCCGGTTACGGCAATGCCGTCGGAGTCCCTACCGTAGGTGGGGAGACGGTATTTGATAAGACCTTCAATTCGAATCCTTTAGTCAATGTGGCGGCAATCGGGATCCTTCCGCGGGACCGTCTGGTGCTTGCCAAGGCATCGGGAGCATCCAATTTGGCGGTACTGCTTGGCGCCTCCACTGGAAGAGACGGTATCGGTGGTGTCTCGGTGTTGGCTTCGGCAGGCTTCGATGAAAACAGTTCCACAAAGCGTCCCAGCGTTCAGGTGGGTGACCCCTACGAGGAAAAGCGACTAATAGAGGCATGTTTGGAGTTGCTTGATCTCAAACTGGTGGTTGGGATTCAAGATCTCGGTGGAGCGGGAATCACCTGTGCCACATCTGAAACGGCTGCCAATGCCGGAATGGGCATGGACGTATTCATATCTGAGATCCCGGTCCGTGAGCAGAATATGGAGCCTTTCGAGGTGATGACTTCAGAAAGTCAAGAGCGGATGCTGGCGATTGTCACCCCTGACTCACTGGACCAGGTAGTCAAGGTGGCTAAAAAGTGGGAAGTGTCAGCTTCTGTGATAGGGATGGTGACTGAGCCTGTTAAGACTGACTCTGGCATTTCAGTGGGCATGTTGCGTGTATTTGACCGCCAGGGTGGCCAGCTTTTAGCAGAAGTACCTGCGGGATCATTGGCTGATGAAGCTCCAAAATACGATAGGACGAGGGAGGCTCCGGCAGACCTTGAGTCGCGCAGGTTTCGAGTCGCTGGGGCTGACCTTGATAGCTCGGATCTTGAAAACGATCTCATGCAGATGCTTTTCGATCCGGCATGGGTCTACACCCAATATGATCACCAGCTATTTTTAAATACGGTAGTTAAGCCTGGCATGGATGCGACTCTTCTTAGGGCCGCCGGTCCAGGAGTGGAATTCAGCGGTAAGGCTATAGCAGTATCTGCGGATGGAAACTCCAGGTGGTGTGCGGTTAATCCCCGGGCGGGAGCAGCCATGGTGGTCGCTGAAAGTGCATTGAACGTTGCGATGACTGGCGCAAAGCCTGCCTGTTTGGTTGATTGTCTTAACTTTGGTAATCCTGAGCATCCTGAAGTGATGTGGCAGCTGTCCGAGGCTATCGATGGCATTGCGGAGGCCTGTCTTCAGCTTGAGATACCGGTCGTTGGAGGAAACGTTTCTCTATACAACGAGGTGAACGGGGTGGATATAGATCCGACCCCTGTGGTGACCACTCTTGGAGTAATTGACCAGCTCCGCCAGCAGCCCAGAGGTATTGGCTTTTCAGAGAATGCCGATCTGGTGCTGATAGGTAAGACTGAGCGAAACCTGGCTGGCTCGAGATGGGCATACCAACTCAAAGGGGATATAAATGGCGAACTGCCACAGCTTGATTTGAAGCTACACATGGAACTGGTGAATTTGATCACTGAGCTGAGCCAGCGGGCAGACGACTTTGCCATATCTGCCATGCATGATGTATCTGATGGCGGCATTGGACTGGCTTTGTCGGAAATGGCTCTGGCCGGCACTTTGGGAGCTGACCTCGACCCTGGCGCTATAGTTGACCATTTCGAGCTGTTCTCGGAGTCTGGCTCCAGGGTGCTTGTAGCCACCAATTCATCAGAGCAGTTGGTTGAATACATTTCCAGCCGGGGTCTGCCGGCAGCAAAAATTGGTCGTGTAACCGGAACCAGGATTTCCGTGCCGGGCCTGATTGAGGTTGAAGTGGAAAAGCTCAGAGCTGCTTCCAGGCCTTCATTTCTCAAATAATTCTGGATTTGAGCTGCTCTACGACCGAATCAGGAACGTTTAGGTCTCCCTCACCAGTGCCAATATTGAGGCCAACTTTATAGCTGCCGTGATAGTCGGAGCCGCCTGTTGCCACAAGGCCTACCGACTCAGCGATGCTGGCCATACCTGCCCGCTCTTGCCGGGTATACCTTGCGTAGTAGCTTTCCACTCCTGCAAGCCCAAAGGCCTTCATTTCCCTTAGGTAGGATTCCAACTTGGTTGGCGTCAATCCCAAGGTGGAAGGATGTGCGATAACGGGAACTGCACCTGATTCTTTTGTCAATCGGATTGCCTCCGGCGTAGTTATCTGCACTTTTGGGACGTAGAAGGGCTTTCCTTTTGCCAGGTAGGTGTCAAAGGCTTCCTGAATTGATGGGACAATCCCTTTTCGGACCATGACCGCAGCAAAATGGGGTCTTCCCAGATTTGGACCACCGGCTTCTTCCATTAATTCTTCCCAGGTGATTGGAATCCCGTTTTGCTGAAGTTTTTCGGCCATCTCCAGGTTTCTTTTGGTCCGTGCCTCCTGCATCCCGGTGAGGCGGTCTTGCAATGGACCGTCTGTTGGGTTTAGGAAATATGCCAGCAGGTGCAGGGTTCCATTGTCAAAGATGCAGGAAATCTCCACCCCTGGAATGAACCCGATTCCAATCTTACTGGCTTCATCTGCGGCCTCTTTTATCCCATCAAGCCGGTCATGGTCAGTCAGTGCAACGTAGCTGCAGCCGGCTTGATGGGCCAGGCGGATAATGTCAGTCGGGCTGTCGGAGCCGTCTGAATATCGTGAGTGAGTATGCAGATCAATCATAAATGGTTTCCGTTTTTAGTTCTATTTTTTACGTTCCAGGGTATTATTTGTATGTAAAGTTATGGCAATCTGATAAAGTTCCATTGAAGCTGGCTAATCACGCTTGGGCGTCCGATCATCTTAGTCTGTTGAGTTGCGTTGGTATGGTGTGTTTGGTTGGTAGCCGGGATTTTATTGTTCTACTAAGACTGGGAAGACGAGCGAATTTATGTCCTTGAGCAAGGACCCTTTATTGGCTTTCGAGGGCGAATCTGGGCATGTAGTCCCCAGCAGTTCGGTCCAACCCAAGACCATATTTAAAATTATTCCAGCCGCGAATTCGCATCTAGTACCCTCAGAGCAGCTGCAGCCTTCAGAGCCTGCGGATGCGCCGGAGGAGGCCTGTGGAGTATTTGGAATAAAGCTTAAGGGTGGGTCGGTCTCGCACCTAACCTTTGACGGACTGTATGCATTGCAGCATAGGGGACAGGAATCTGCCGGCATTGCAGTATCTGACGGTGATGGAATTACAGTCGTAAAGAATATGGGACTTGTCAGCAATGTTTTTGATGAAAGAACCTTGCTGGCTTTGCCGGGAGAGATGGCGATTGGTCACACCCGGTATTCCACTACCGGTGCTTCCACTTGGAGAAACGCCCAGCCGGTATTCAGGGCTATCGGCGAAGCTGGATTTGCGCTTGGTCATAATGGAAACCTGACCAATACCGCGGAATTGGTGGAGGAGGCAGGACTTCTTCCTGGAATAGCGATTTCAGATACAGACGTGCTGGCGGAGCTTTTGTCTCAGCATTATTCAGCTGAAATTGGACCCAATACTTTAAAAGATGCTTTGATGATCGTGCTCCCAAAATTAAGGGGAGCATTTTCTTTAGTATTGATGGACGTCACCAATCTGGTGGCGGTCAGAGACCCCAACGGTTTTAGGCCATTATGTCTGGGGAAGCTGGATTCAGGGTGGGTGTTTGCCTCTGAGAGCCCAGCTCTCGATGTCATAGGTGCAAAGTTTGTTCGTGAACTGGAGCCGGGAGAGATGGTGGTGGTCTCCGGGAACAGTGATCCAGAGAGCTACTTCCCGTTTCCTGCTGATCGCATCGATCCTAAATTATGTATCTTTGAGTTTGTCTATTTTGCCAGGCCGGACTCCCGATTATTGGGTCGGGAGGTACATGGGACGAGGCGCCGAATGGGCCAATATCTGGCAATGACTGCGCCAGTTGAAGCCGATATGGTTATGGGCGTACCCGATTCAGGAGTGCCTGCCGCAGAAGGATACGCACTTCAAGCCCAGATTCCCTATGGGCAGGGTTTAGTGAAGAATCGCTACATTGGCAGGACTTTCATCACTCCAGACCAGACACAGCGTGCAAATGGAGTTAGGCGTAAATTGAATACGCTTACAGAGAATATTGTTGGTAAACGGTTAGTGGTTGTGGACGATTCGATAGTGAGGGGAACAACTACTAAAGCAATGGTCAAGCTTTTGCGGGAAGGTGGAGCTAAAGAGATCCACCTCCGGGTTTCATCACCTCCATATCGATGGTCATGCTTCTATGGGATCGACACTCCTTCAAGGCCTGATCTGCTTGCATCATACAGAAGTATTGAAGAGATTAGAGAATATTTAGGCGTGGATTCTATCGCTTATTTGGATCTGGAAGATTTGAGACGGGCGATCGATGCAGACTATGGATTTTGCGATGCCTGCTTGACCGGAAATTATCCGGTTCCGGTTCAAGTCGAGATAGCGTCATCTCAAAAACTGGGGAATACGGTTAGTTGAATAATCTAGATGGTCATAAACCTCTGACTTATGCAGCGTCGGGTGTCGACATCGAGGCCGGAGAAGCCGCTGTATCTAAGATACGTGAAAAGGTGCAGGCGACATTTTCTCGAGAAGTGATTTCTGACATCGGTGGATTTGCAGGAATGTTTGCTCCAGATCTATCAGGTATTGCAGATCCAGTTCTGGTCTCATCTACAGATGGTGTCGGCACCAAGGCGATGGTGGCAAAATGGGCTGGGAAATATGACAGCATAGGTATAGATCTGGTTGCCATGTGCGTCGACGACCTGGTTTGCACCGGAGCCAGGCCTCTATTTATGCTGGATTATATTTCAATTGGCAAACTGGATCCATCCCATATCGAGCAAATTGTTAGTGGTATTGCAGCTGGTTGTCAATTGGCGGGCACCTCTCTGATAGGTGGCGAGATGGCCGAGCACCCCGGGGTTATGGAGGAAGGCGACTTTGACCTGGCCGGCTGACATTATCCGCCTGGCCCATC
>JAKBSX010000116.1 GCA_021844725.1 Actinomycetes bacterium
TACTTGTTCGCAAAGTTCGCCTGACTGGCTTTTCAAAAGATTTAAAGGTTGCAGTATGTACATCAATCATTGCAACTTGCGTAAGATTTGGGACAATTTCATTGCTATTTGACTAAGCATTCTTTCGTCCAAAAAGTAATCTATCGCTCCGCGGTCCATGATGACGGTACATTACATTTTCAATGAAACAAGCTTAATAACGTTCTTCGAAATCTATTCCCTGATTGTATTCTGGTCTGTTTGGACCAGAGAAGCTCAATTTTTGAACAGAGTGGTTATTCGTCGGTATTATCATGTTAGCAAAAAATTTTGAACCAGATCATATCTCTTATGGCAAATTCAATATTGTATTCAATCACTCTCATGACGTGCCGGGTATTGTAGAAACTCATGTTCTAGATGTTTATGAATCTGAATTAATTGCCAAAAATTCCCTCGTACTCGATTTTGGGGCCGGTATTGGTGACTTTTCGATTCTTGCAGGAAAGATTGTTGGCTCAGGTGGAAGAATTGTTGCGGTTGAACCCTCAACCGTGGACTTCGAAACTCTGCTCATTAATATTCATACCAACTCGCTGGAAAATATAACCGCCATCAATTCGGCAGTTGGAAAGTCAGGCAAACTGCACATCGAATTCAAGGGACAGTCGATCGACATTAAACAGCATGATGTGCATGAGATATTGAATGAACATCACATCGACTGGAGAGCTTATGAATCAATATTCCTGAAAGTAGACATAGAAAAGGAGCAGAAGTTGACCTTCTAAGAGGGCTGATGGACATATTGGAGCAAACAGAGAGTATCGCAATCGAACTTCATGGCACAAAGAAAATCGTTGACGATTTGTTGTTACCCATGGGCTTCAATTTCCATAGAATAAGTCGTAAGAGATACCTGTGGAAAGCTACTATGTTTGCCCTTAAGAATCCGATTTCATCCTTGAGAATCCTAAAGCAACTCAAGAACGCTGGAGAATTTCCAGGAATGAAGAAGATAACAGATGGAATAGAGATTGCGAACTCTGACTATTTGGTTGTAGGTGTTTATAAAAGAAAGGCCGGGTATTCGAGGTAGCTCAATATCAATTTGAACCATCTGATTTTATTCTGTATTGCTGGTTCATACCTGCGGCATAAATTCTCAAATTACCATCCATTTCTTCGACTTGCCAACTATAGGTGGGCAAGCTCTCGTGGCGACGATATTCATGATAACGCTGCTTTTTGATAGAATAAAACGGGAGGTGCACTAATGACATCCCCAAATGATGTAGTGATTTATGCGCAGGACTGTATGCCCTCGTCAAACGCGTAAGAAGATTTGTGAAATACAATGAAGATACTCTGGATGAATCACAGGGACATAGCGAATCCAAAGGCAGGCGGTGCAGAGAGAACCATATATGAAATAGGAAAACGTCTAGTCCTCAGAGGGCATGAGGTTGATGTGCTAACTGGTAGCTGGCGTGGAGCGCACCATCACGAAACAATTGACGGCGTTCATTATCACAGGTACGGAAACAGGGTAGCACCACATCTTGTCCACCCTTTCTTTCTCGAGTATCATTCCAATGCCGATGTAATTGTTGACGATATGGCACATGCGGCACCATGGTTTTCACCATGGTTTTCCGATAAGCCTGGCGTTGTCTTTTTCCGACATCTACATGCCAGAACTTTGCCTGGTCAGACTACCATTCCACTCGCAAAGGTTCTGGCATGGATGGAAAGGCACTATCCGCACATTTACAGACAGTGGCTCTTCATTACTGAGTCGATGAGTTCCGAACAGGATCTTATGCGGCTTGAGATTCCAGAATCCAGAATTGTAAGAATAGCACCTGGCGTCGATACTAAACTATTTTGCCCGAAAAGAAAGTCAGATGAGCCTTCCATCATTTACTTCGGCGGTATGCGTCCTTACAAAAGGCCGGACCATGCACTCATCGCCTTCAAACTTCTTCTCAAGTCGGGTATATCCGCAAGACTTGTGCTTGTCGGCGAAGGACCTTTACTGCAGTCGCTTAAATCTCTGTCGCATAGTTTGAATCTTGATGAGAGCGTTGTGTTTAGTGGCTATGTAAGCAGAGGGAAACTTGCAGAGCTGGTTGGTGAATCCTGGGTTAACGTTCACTGCTCCTTTTCTGAGGGATGGGGATATTCCGTCATGGAGGCAGCAGCATCAGGAACTCCCACTGCAGCTTACAGAATCCCGGGTATTTCTGAAACTGTTCTAGACAGTAACACAGGTTTGCTTGTCGATGATGGAAACGTGACCGCACTGTCCTCTGCAATTAAAAACATCATTGAAAACAGGCAAGACTATGCGAGTAGATGCAGGAAACACGCTGAACAGTACTCATGGGATAATGCCGCGAAAATGTGGGAGCAAAATCTTATGAATGTGATAGAGCAGTCGTAAGCTTTTCACCCATATTGCTGACCCCTTTCGATTTAGCGCTTACTATTAGTAGAGTAGAGTTCAGGCGACCCTGAACTCTACTCCATCACTGTCGCCCAGTTTTTGTTGATTGCTGACAACATCGATTGGAACAACGCTTTTTATGACTTTTGTGAACTGCACAATGATAGCAGTTACTGCGTTCTGTTTCAATATTAGGGCATAGCTAGAGTGAATCGAAAGCGATAGATGAGCTGAGGGACACGAGAAATGTGTACTACCGTTTTCTCATATTCAGGAGCTTCTATGAAGAGCAGAAGTCCATTAGTCCGTTTCTCAATCTATTTGGCTTCGGTCGTTCTCATTTCGGTAATTTCGCTACGCACTCTCTATTTCTCTCCGGGGTTTTACAGTTATTCTGATGTGCATTGGGGGCTTCTCCTGAAACCCGACTTGATTGGTACTTTCTCCACTCCATTTAGTGCGGCATCAGGTTTTCCCCTTTTCGACCTCAACAAAGATGTCATTACTTGGCCATACGGGATACTGCTTCTGCTGAATGTTCCCATGCAATCTGCCGAGAGAGTACTTATTTTCTATGTATCCACTCTATATTTGTTCTTGAGCTTTATACTTGCAGAACGGATCGTTGTCTTTTTAGAGCACGAATTTAAATTTCAACTTTCCCCCATTTTCTTTTACGCTATTGTTTTTGTCTCGTCGGTTTTCTCTTATTCAAATTTGGAGGCATTGGAGTTCAATGTAGATGGCGGTTTTTTCAGTGACGGCCTTATCATGCTATTCTTGTCCATAGAATGCCTTCTAATCATTTCGAAAGGTGGTCAAACAAAGAACTGGCTACTAATAGCCTCATTGCTGGCATTATCTACTTTACTAGATCCTGATTACTACATTCTGTCTTTGTGGGCAATTATTATAGTAGCCATAACTGCCGGGCATTCTCGCGGCACTTTGGTTAAGAACATAAAAGGAATTGGTTTTTCTATTTTCGCTTCACTTCCTGTGATATTTTTCTATTACTTTGTAGGAATTCATACCCTACCTCCTCAAAGCTCTCTATCTGCTAGTCTAGGGGCCATTAGATCAATCCCTTATGGCCCAAGTCAATTCAACCCTATGTACCCTATATATTATCTGATGTTAATAGGTCATTCATGGTCCACAATGGCATTTGGACCACCCACAATCCTCCTTTACTCTGGAAGGATATCTTCGCTAAAAGGCATGTTCTCACCTACTCAAATTTTACTACCACCGGGCAACCTAACTGCCCTTTGGTTTGCGTCTCTCGCTATTGTTCCTGCGCTAGCGTTTGTTCCTTTTCTCGTAAAAAAGACCAGAAAGACCGTGTCGCCTCTCATCATACTAGTACTTCTGACATTGTTAGTTACACAGTATACAGCATCTGCTGCTCTTTATAACACTGTCAAAGATCTAACAAGATTGCCCCTTATCGGCCCCTCTATTGGTACGTCCTTAGCACTACCTGGCCATATGATCATGATTATCGCGGCTTCCTATATTTTGTTGATTCCTATTTCACTTTTCTCAATTCTTGCCATGATCAATGAATTTGAGGTTCAGAATTTGCTCCGCTCGGCTTGGGCGCATTCGAGCATCAAGGGGCATACGTTTTCTTCGATTTTTTGGCGCAGATTAGTTCTCTTTAAAAAATACGTTGGCACCAATAAAAGAGTCCTGAGTTGCGTTATTATTACGATATACATGGCGACTGTCATCTTTACTGGATGGCAGGCATTTGATGGTTCGTATTTTCCGGACAGGGCTTTCCCTCCAGACAATGGAGGCAATCAGATTCCGGAATTGGCGCCTTATCAGCCATATGTCGTACCACAAAACGCCATGGATGTGCTTAACTACCTAAATGCCCAGCCTGGGGCCTTCAACACCTTTCAAGTAATCGCACCCTACGTGAACAATCAAACGCCACCTCTTTTTGAAGGCTATATCGCCCCCGATCTCAGCCATAACGGAAATGCATTAGTTGGATCTACCTTTGATTATTTAATTCGCAATAACCTCTCTCAAGACATAGCTCCACTAATGTCAGCGTACAGCATTAGATACATAGTAGTGGAGTATTACAACATAACTCAGAGTCTCGTCCACAATGAATTTGGGTTTTACAATTTCCAGCGGATCTTACAGATTCTGAGCGACAGTCCGGGAATTGTAAATGTTTTAGCTTATAACAGTATTGCGTTGTATAGAGTGGCCGCTGCAAACAATCTTGTATATCAGTCCCAGTTACTTCTCAACTCACACGACATGTCCGGCTACTATCCAGTGATCTATTCACTCTTCCAGAGTTTAGGACTGGAAATATCTATAACTCCGGATCCAAATTTCGGAATTGGTTATTTGTTCAATTCGTGGAATTCCACTATTGCTATTCTTAGTCCGACCTTTCTTAACAAATCTGTATTATCGGAGTCCGTAGACTCGGTTCAATCGATCTATGACACAGGAGCCATTTTTGGTGACGCGATGCTCTTAAACGGTTCCCTGTTTCGAATGCCCATCGCTTCTCAATTCATTTCATCATTGCTTTTCGTGTCTGGAACTGGTCAAATAGGTTCTAACAACATCAACTTCTCAAGCCCCCATTGGGTCTCAATTTCAGGGACTTCAACCATAACCTTTCGTGGAAATTTATCAATATTCGCAGCGATCGCCCTTCATGCTAAGTCTCTTGTCGATTATCTATCAAGAAATGTCGTCTACAATGTGGGTGCAAGTAGAGGATACTTTCTCAAGATTAACAAGACTGAATATGACGGCACGTCGACTGTGTATGGCGCTGAATTATTCCCGAACGTTTCAGCTCAGGGGAAATATGTTGTCATCGCACCTTATGCACCTTTTGAGAATGATATGTATTGTTTCCTGATTGTTGAGATTTGCACAATGGTCGCAGTTTACTGGTTATTCGCCTTTGAGACAAATGCACTGCTGAAGCTTAAGAAGATACTCAGGCTTAATCGAGGATGAAGGCATCATTTATGAATGGAGATAGGAAGATCAAAGTCGCCTTTGTATTGGGGACAGATTTAAGAACGGGGGCAGGTGTGGAGAAAGTTGTCAAGAGTTTAGTATTGAATTGTGATACTAGCATCTTTGATATAATCATACTGAACACTCCTTATATGCCTTTCCATTTGATGGGTGATCAGGATTTCCTTCAGTTGACCAAACTCGCCAAAGTCATCACTATTAAAAACTGGATGATGCCTAAGTTCTCTTTCATCTCGAGATCCGAACTTATCCAATCTGTTTTCAATCTTCTATTATGGCCGGCGGTTGCCAAATTGACACTTTTTTCCAACAAACCATCACTAGACCATTTGAAGGACGTAGATGTGATCTATCTTACATTCAATTGGTTATGCTACGCAGTTCCAAGATCTAGGGCCATAGTACTTGGTTCGAGCCATACCGATTTTGGTTGGCAAAGTGGCGATAAGCGTTCTGAAATCAAAGTGAAACTTATCGCTAGTGGATTACTATTTCGGAGGATAGACGGATTCCATATCTTCCCAAATGCGTCTTCAATCGCTAATCAGTTGGGCGAAAGGTCCAACTTGATCCTACCACCTTGTGGCATTGATTGTGATTTATTCTATCCTCGGAAACTAGATGACAGTAAGGTGAAGGTTTTATTCGTAGCAAGGTTAGTCGAATGCAAGGGGGTTGAATTTGCTCTTGCCTTTTGGGAGGATTTCAAACGTCGCCAAGATTTGGAATTACATATAGTGGGCAATGGACCGTTATTCAATTTCGTAAAGGAAAATAGTAAAGGCAACATAATCTTTCATGGATCCATTCCTGAAGAGGAATTGGCCGCAATATATGGAACATCTGACATATTCATTGCGCCTACCTCATGTGATACTTACTCTGTGGTTGCAATGGAGTCCTTATCTTCAGGATGCTACACAATTTTGAGTGATAATCTTATCGGCGTTTTTGACGAATTTAAGGCCATCAATCATTTAGAGTACTTGCCTTTGCGAGCAGTTGATTGGAAAAGACGAATTGAGATTGCAGTTCGTCAAACAGATGAAATCCGTTCGCGTCGAAATGCAGTACATGAATATGTGAAAGAAAATTTCGACCACAGATATATTTCTTTCAAATTCTACAGATATTTGCAAAGCCTTGTCGGCAACGAGAGAGCACACTCTGACTCGAAATCCGGTATATGTGATTGACTCACCCAAATTGTATCAGCTTATCCAAAGATACTCTCCCCGATCCCTTTGTAGGTCTGACATGGGATCGACTTTTCGCTCTCCGCTATTCTTTGCAAATACTGCATTAATGTGTATTTAGGAGCGGTGACTTTAAGATGCGTCTTTTGAGGAAAGAACAGTTTCATTTAGCAGCAATCGCTGTTTGCCTACTCCTACTCTCTGCAGGGGTTTTTATCGGCTATGCTTCGAAGACTGAAGCGGTCAGGGTAGTTGTGAGTCAAAATCCTATCCTTATAGGGCACAGAATCAACATCTATACTCTTGTTGACGATAAGTTCGAAATGCCTGGCAAATATACTTACCTCATAAATGGTTCTCAACAAATTGCTGAAACCCTCGGACTTACTATAGATGGCAACGGCTCAGCTTCTCTAGTGTTCTATCAGGCAGGTAATTACCTGATTTCCGCTAAGTATTATAGGGATTCCGTATCTGAACCCCTTGTATCCAACACAGTAACAATTGCAGTTTTGGATTCTGCGATACCATTTATCACTGCAAACACAAAGTCAGGAACGACTTTTTCAACCTTCAAATTCCATTCTCACAATACGCTTCAAGGCTATGGAAGTGTCTCATGGCAGGTAAACAAAGCAGCAATTCCCAATGGAAATAGTCTGGTACTCAAAGTATCGTTTCCATTTCCAGGCTATTATTACGTAACACTTGTCGAAACGTTCATCAATGGGAGTGTCGCGGATTCGAATACAATAGTGATAGATGTGATTGAGAGTCAGTCGTGGTACGGTTCTCAGTTGAGTCCTGCGACTGGCTATGTCTATAACAACACTCTGATTCACACACCACAGAATTCCTCTCCATATCTGTTTTGGAATGGT
>JAKBSX010000117.1 GCA_021844725.1 Actinomycetes bacterium
TATATAGTTCCCTTCTTCCATTACGTTTTGAAATGCTCTGTCGATTTCCTCCTTGTACGCCTGGTAATACTTCGATAGCATGACGAATGGAACTTTCATGCTAACACCTTTTCTATGAAATAGATAATCATCATTCCCTACCTATCAGCTTCATGAATTCTGTTTTATCACCGATGTAGTCGGCCATTTCATATTTTTCAGATGCGAGAACTAGTACGATAGTATCCTTTTCAATATCAAAAAGATCAGTCCACGTCATTGGAGGGATATATATGGCTTCCTCCGGGTTTTCCACCTTAAACTGTGCGGAGAAATCGCGATTAATGAGTGAGAGACTGAGAGACCCACGCAGACAGACGAGCAATTGTTCTAGTTCCTTATGTGCGTGGTTTCCTCTTACACCAGAAAAATGATGTATGACAAAAATTCTCTCGACTCTGAATGGTAGAGAATCCTCTTCCATTACAGTGACTTCTCCTCTAACGTCAACAAAGTTTTTCAATTTGAGCTTCTTGAACTCCATTTACAACCCAGCATTCCATCTTTCAAAATGGAATCTGTGAACCAGTATAAGTAATAGCTATGATCCCATGCAGCGAAAAGTGGCGCAAAAACGCACTAGTGCCGAGATTCGATTTCCAACTTCTGTCTTCAAAGAAAGGTTAGAATCCATAATCACTCATGCTTGAAGTGGCACGTTAGATCCATTCCAAACGAGGAGGAAAAAAATGTCATGGACTGCAAGCAAGAGAGTTATCTGGAAATTCAGGGCACTGAACTAATTCATGGAAACACGACTCTAAAAGATTGCCATTGAATATTTATTCAAACAAGCCGATAAACGGAGCAATTCAATTCTTGCCATTTTAGCAGAGTTAATGAGCCCTGAATAGGTGAGGCCAGTGTATTCGCCCGATAAGATATATAACCCAGCCTTCATTAGCAGTGTATTATGACCGCAGCAACACCTTCTAATACTGATAAAAAGTCACTTTCCCTTTTTTCTAAAGTAGATATCGCCAAAATAGTAATAAGGGATGCGCTGGGAAAGTTCTCGAGACCTGCAGTAGTCTGGAGTGCTGGAAAAGATAGTACTACCGTGTTGCACATCGTGAAAGTAGTCTGTTCCTCTGACAGGCTCAATTTGCCCCCCTGCCTTTTCATTGACCACGGAGATCACTTTGTAGAAACCATGGAGTTGATGAGCAAGCTAAAAAAGGACTGGGGGCTCAATATCATTTCGGCGAACAATGCCGACGTCCTAAACAGTATCGATAAGGAAGGCAAGATTCACATCAGCACTTTGTCGGAGAAAAACCGTAAGGAAGCGGAAAGGGTCGGATTCACAGGAGAGTGGTTTGAATACTCACTCAGTTCTGCCATTGGAAACCACCTACTAAAGACAGTTCCGATGAATGAAACAATAACCAAATACCGGCTCGATGCACTTTTTACAGGAATAAGATGGGATGAGAATCCATCTAGAGCTGCCGAACGTTTCATTAGTCAGAGAGAAAACCCATCGCATTACAGGGTGCAGCCCATACTCCACTTCACTGAAAGGGACATATGGAGCTACATATTCCAATCAAAAATCCCATATCATCCCTTATACTCAAAAGGTTACAGATCGATAGATGGTAAAATGGACTCAAAGAAGAGTGCGAATGAGCCTGCTTGGGAACAAGATATGGAACATACGCATGAAAGAGCCGGTAGATCGCAGGACAAAGAGGAATTGATGGGGAAACTGCGACAACTTGGTTACATGTGATGCCCCATGGATGCTCCGAACATAATAGTAATCATATTTGACACATTGAGAAAGGACTCATTGGGCTGTTATGGGGGCAAGGTACCAACACCCCATATCGACAAGTTTGCGGCAGAAGCCGTGAAATTCGAGCGAACAATAAGTCCATCACCTTGGACACTACCGACACACGCGTCAATGATCACAGGTAAATATGCGCTTGAACACAGGATTCATGAAACGTTCGACAAGAAGATTGAACACATTTCAGCCATGATGAACATCATCAAGGAGGAACGACTAACAGCCGTTCTGAAGAAGAGAGGCTATAACTGTACAGCACTGTCGGCAAACCCGGTGGTTTCTAGTGGAACGGGATTCGAGATTGGATTTAATCAATTCGTTGATGTGCCGACTATGCCTGATGTGACCGACGAAATGAACTATCTCGTGAATGTTCTACCCGATGCAGCCAGATTTCGGGCCTCGGATGCATCCAGATATCTTATTTCACACGGAAAGCTAATCACCTTATACAAAGCGTATCGACAATATCAAAAGGCTAAGAAGAAGATTGAACGTGCCGGATATCCTGTGGATAAGGGCGGTGGTCACGCAATCAGCATGGTGGAACGTAGCTCCTATGAGCTGCCGCTTTTTTTATTTGTAAATTTCATGGAAATGCATGACCCGTACCTTTCGTTTGAATCCCCTCTACTGAAAACTCATAGCAACCACATCCAGTTGATGGATTTGATGAGATTACAAGCTATTCCCCCTACGCAGATGAATCGAATTCGGAATGCATATTTTGAGAGAGCGTCTGAGATAGATAAAAACTTCGGTCGTTTTCTCAAACATCTCAAGGAATCCAATCTCTTTGACAATTCTCTGATTATCCTGACTTCAGATCATGGCCAGTCGCTGCACGAACGGGGGTATTATGGCCATGGAATCTTCCTCTACGACGAGTTGATAAGAGTTCCTCTAATTATCAAACCACCAGCAGGGTACAGACTGAGCTCAAAGCCAGAAAATACACAAAGCTTGTGCGCGATTTACGAGCTCATAAGACGGGCATCGGAGGGAGAATCGAATATCGAGATGCCAATGACAGATATTGCATTCTCAGAGTCCTACGGTATGCAACACTCAATGTCTGAAATCTCGACAAACAACGTGCTTGAATTGGAAAAAGCCAGAAGGTTACTCGACGTTCCCCGAAAGGCCGTTTATAAAGGACCTTACAAGTTGCAGGTGCAGGGTAATGATGGGGTGATAGAGGAATTTGCAATGAATGGAAGAGTCCTTGCTCCTTCCGAAAACAAACAAATTCTAGGGGAACTGTTAAACGAGTTGGAATTATTCAAAGGTCAGGAGAAGTTCAATTTACCCAGTTCGTGACCTTTAGTTGGGCAGTAGCAGTGTCGCCAGGAAACATCTGGTCGTGTGTTCGTAGTGCCTAATAGTGATAGACAATGAGTGATGGCCCCGATTCTTTGATAAGATTGCTTGCATGAGATCTATCACTTCATCCATTCTTTGGAGAAACTTTTAGATTCGATAAGTCCTGTCGCATAACTTGCGGGTAGCGACTCACCATTTGAAATCTTCTACCGTTTGACTCGCTTGCGCCTATAAAATCACAGCATGGGCTGCAAATTTGTACCGAACAATTGGGTGCAACCACGTTTCCCCACTTATGAAGCAAGCCTGAATGTGGAGTCTTACCAGTCATAACAATATCGACGGAATATTCAGGTACAGCCACAAACGACGAAAACAACCATCGTTCTTCCATTGGAGACTCTTCAGTGCATATCCCATAGTCGTTTTCGTATGGAAAGACTGCGATGACTAACAAATGACGAGTTCTATAGGCACAAACAATAAAAGGTGTTTATAACACGGTCAGTTTACCCATACCTAATGGAAAAGCCGTGTGTTACTGCCATAATAACAGCATATGGCAGAACCAGATACGTGTATGAAGCTCTGCAATCTGCACTTTCCCAAACATTAAAAAGGAAACTGTATGAAATCATTGTTGTGACTAACTTTGATATGGACCACGAATTCGTTGTAAAGAATAACATCAGAACTGTGCGGTGCGAAAAGAAAGAGCTTGGAACAAAAATTGCATTGGCACTTGAGATTGCCCAAGGAGATATAATCGCGATACTTGAGGATGATGATCTCTGGGAGACTAACAAGCTTGAAACAATAGTGAACATTTTCCAGCGTAGGCCACGAATTGGGTTCATCCATAATTGGATGAGCATTATGGGAGCAGAGGGGCAGAACATTCAGACTTCGTTTCAGAGTCGCACGGTCAGAAAAATGAACTCGATCGATGAGTATTTAATTGATACTACCAAACTGACATACGGAAAAGCTAGATTGGGAATATCTTATGCCATGGACTACTACTCTAGCTCAATTTCCTTTCGAAAGGCAGCAGTGATGAACTATATAGAAGCGCTTAGAGAAATATCCACAAGTACGGATGTGTTCTATTTCTTTGCGTGCCTATTGAGCGAACAGCATCTATTGGCGATCTCGGAAAAACTGACAAAGTATAGAATACACTCTTCAAACTTATCACTTGGTGCGGGCGACCAAAAGGACTTTTTCTCAAGGAGGAAAAAATACTCAATTGAAGTCCTTGCGGACTACAAAAAATTGCTTGCACTGGCTGACTACTCAGGTAAGAAAGTGACCATAAAATTGATAAAATGGAGGTTGTCCTGTACCGTGCTGGAGACAATCTGGTTCAATGAAGACTTTTCTAGATTACAACTTCTCCGGGAGATGTTGAGCCATATAAGGTATATTAGCAGCAAACAGCTGGGTTACGACCTAAAGATTATCGCATACTCGTTTCTTCTCCTTATAAGGAGTGAGTTCGCGCGCAACCTATTCCTCAGAACATATTACGAACGCCATTGAATGGAGCTGATTTATGAGAAACAACACATAAACAGATGCTTCTTACGGGTCGTTAGGAGTAGAATTGTGCAAATTGAAGGAATCTACCTTCATTGAGCATTGGAATAAGCGTTCATATAAATTGATCTGCCAATAGCAGGAAAGACGATACACAGAACAGTGAATCCGATGAGCAATACATCATACTCAAGTTCCCAGATGGTCAAGTAGCGTATATGATTCATAAGTGCACGTAAAAGTCCAAGCCGATTCTTAGTGCCAAGGACCCAATGATTCTCAATTTCAATATCACTGATCGAACAATTTAGTGACTTGAGTGAGTTTTGGCTCTCCGGCTCCAGCAACAGCATATCCCTTATTACATAAAGATCTGAATAGTCTGGTTCTGCACTTTGATTACCCAGATTCTTCGAGTAATTCTTCCTATGAACCCTATATTTCGTCAGAATCTGTGAGTCCACGGTAATAAGATATCCAGAAACAACAGCTGAATAGAAGATGAACGGATCGTAATTCAGCCTGATCCTCTTGAGGTGCTCAACATGTCTTGTCAGTATGCTTTTTCTTATGGCCATCGAGCTTCCGTTGAAGTCAGCATTCAATCCAACGAGCCGACGTAGTCCTGAATAGCTCAGATTTTTTCCCGATGCTGTGACGTTGCCGACTCTTGACAAAATTTTTCTTCCTGTTGAATGTACTGGATGTGATGCGGATCTACCGTCTCGATCTATTACAGTCCAGCCATTGTGATAGAAACCCAAGCTCGGAGTTTTCCTAAATGCATAGAAGATGGTTTCAAGTTTGTTTCGCTCCCAAATATCGTCGTCTTCGAGAAGGCATATCACTTGGCCCAAGCACAATTCAAGAGCTAAGGCAACTTTTGCACCGACATTTCTCTCGGATGAGTGAATTATCTTGACATTCCCCTTAGAGACCAGTTGTTCGTCGATTTCAACATCTGAAACTAGTATAATCTCGTAAAATTCACGAGGAAGAGTCTGGTCGATTGCGGATGAAATAGCTTTATTGATAAATTCTTTTCTTTGGTATGCAATTGAAATCACGGAGATGAATGGTGCCTTCATGGGAGTCAGTCTGCGAAACGATAGATTGCCGTCTAAAATAATAGTCTTTTGGACTGTAAACTGAGAGACCTGCCAATCTCGCAGGATTCAACATACATCATTGGTCGGATCCGATGCCTTCCGCTGATATCACACCATAGATTAGGCATAAATGTTATTGGCGGTATTTGAAAGTGATCACCTAGACAGAAAGCGCGACTCATCTTACCCAGAGATGTTTTAGACGTGAAGTGAAATATGTGATGAACTGGCGACTGACTTCGATCTTCGATCTGTATCTGTTATAGCCAGGTTCCTTTGATAATGGAAGTTCGGTCAGGAGCCAAGAGTATTTATCGACGAATCTATCTACATACGGAAGCCAATTCATATTATAAAAATCATTGTGGTAGTGGTACAGGCATACTGCATCCAGGTCTATCTTGATTCCACCATCAATGGTTGCAGGACCATTTCTCTTTTCGTTGTCGATCCACCTTGTGACCGATGGGAAATTGAAGCGAGAGTCAAGCAGGAGAGATCTCTCTTCCGGAACGATAGAAAGAATGGAAGATGCGAGGAGGGCTTGATCTATAAAGAAAAATTCATTCGACAGGGGTGAATATCGTTCAAGGAATGATGTATTGCGCAATCGCTCAAAAGATTCCATCCACTTCTGAAAAATCCTCACTTCCGGCCTCACAGCCACGACCCCTGAATTGAAGTAAGGCAGAATCTCGACTTTGTCTACTCTAGTCATGCATGACTTCATGGCATCCGGTCGAGGCCCATTCAGGTCAAATATCAATTGCCAAAAATCGTTGATTGGCTCTCCATACTTATTCGCACCGACATGAGAAAAATCAACTGGAGCAATTGCGACATCTTTTTCATCAGGCAGTGCAAGTGAGCGAGGACTCTGTAGACAGACTATGTCAGAGTCGAGGTACACCAATGTCTCTACGTCATTGAGCAAAATTTCTTCGGCAATTGCAGCACCATATGCTTCGTTGGCAAATGGATGATGCTTCCATGCGACATTGCGAGGCTCGAAAATATAGCTCGCACCCAGTTCATTCAATCTGTCTCCAGTGAATTTGCTGATTTCTGGGCCTTTTCTGGGCCTCACAATGAGTACAGGATACCGCTCGATATCTCCGAGAAAGCGCCTTATGCTCTTAACCAGAAGCAACGCCTTCTGCTCCAGACTTCCGTGTTCAATTATCGCAACAAAGCCTAAACTTCCTTTTGCCATAGTCATGACCAGCGTAGATGCGTGAATTGCAGATTTGATTACACCTCAAGGCAGAGGCAATTTAAAACGTTTCCACAACATTTTATGAGAGAGATGTTCTCACAATTTGATGTAAATTTGATTAGAAGCCGGTGCGTTCATATCGAAACAATTTGGAGTTGGAGCGATAGAAGTGCAGAGCATGGAGAATAGGAAAATCAGGTTATAATCAAAGTCTTGAACAAGCGATGAGCAATGTATTCATGAACTCAGGAGATGGCTTTCCAACCAGGCTTTGGACGATAGGGTGTACTGCACCCATCTACGCCAGCGCATATCAGGTGAACACGCTCAGAGGGAAGGCATGAGTCTATTTGCATGTGGGAATAAAGATCAAAACTTATCGGTTCTTTTTTACTCATTGCCCCCACCTTTAGGCGCAGACAAATACTGTATTAACAAAACAGCGCATGCTACTTTATATAGGGCACTGAATCTGCATTACCCACTGATAGGGATATAGAACTTAAGAGCGTCA
>JAKBSX010000118.1 GCA_021844725.1 Actinomycetes bacterium
GCAAACATGTGGTGTATTGGTCGTGATCCTGTCTAGATTCATTGACAGGACACTATGTAAGAATTGCAACATTCGAGGAAAATATGGGCTGCCAATGTTCAAAGGATAGAGATGCGGGGTTCAAATCCTAGGCGTTTTACACCGTCCGTGCGGTCGCCGAGCTTTCAACATTATGTGCGGTGACATTGTGAAGGATCAGCTATGTAATTCACGCTCAAAGAATCTAAATAATTTGCCCTTTATTGGACTTGCTATGCGCCGTTATATCAAGAATGCTAGGTCGCAATTTTTCTTCAGGAGATGAACCCGGAGGGATTTCAACTCACTTTGGGTTCAAGTTCAGCATTTTAGGGCCTTTCATGCGATCGCCAAGCATTTAATGAAAATTAACGAGAGCAAGTTCTGCCAAGTGCACTAGTCTTTCGAGCAGTGTAAATGACTGAGGACAACATCGAAAGAACTATCAGGAAATTTAACAGTGAAGGATTGTCAAATTCTATATTGAGAAGCATCGTTGATGAGACAACAGATCCGAGCAACAACGTAGCAAGCGGAACTGAGCAACATCCGCCTGTGAAAATAGCTGGAATAATTCCTAGGAATCCCACCATGCCGCCCGATTTTCTTATCCTGCCTTGCAGACGGATATTGTAGCTAATGAGAACTATGCTCAACGCAAAGAGAACGGATAAAACAACTGAGAATATCATTGGACCGATAAAAAGTATCAAGGCGAGATGACCAGTGGGATACCAAATGAGTCCAGAATTGTAAAAGCCGGAAAGACTCGACAGATCAAGACCGAATGCTGGATTAGGAATTCCCTCCTTCCTTATGTACTGCGTTACGTTAAAAGAATAATAGAAAAACATCCCAGCCGAGTAACCATAGAGAAGCCAGTAAGCAACAGTACTCAGTAATGCTACAATTTTATACTTCACAGATCGACCCAGAATCTTTCCTAAAAGTGAGAGAACAGAATCTGATTTGTGAAAAAAGATCTCTTTTGAACTATTGTCTCTCTGCTTTTCACTTTCTAATCTTGATTGATCTTTGACTAGTCTTCTTTTTGAAGAGATGCGTAATGCAGGTTCCCACTTCGCAAGTGATTTCACTTTCGCTCACGCGCCGCTTTCTATGCCTTCTCTAAGAGAAAAGGAAGTCAGGCTGCACTGACAACACTCGGGAGATTGTTGGCAAGACCAGAGGAACTTGTGGTCATGATTATTGCTCCAGTGCCATTGATCAAATAATAGGCCTCAAGATTCGCACTAGGATCGTAAGTATAAGTTGCGTTTTGGGTACTAGTTCCAAAGAACCATCCTGCCTTCCCCGTTCCTCCCCCATATTGGCTTGCAAACTGCTGTATCGATGGTCCCTGCTGGTTCAAATCGTTGTACAATTCGATTGTTAGAATAACAACCCCCTTTGAGTGAAGCTGCGAATAGTATTGTTGATCCAGGAGCTGTGCCGCTTGCTGACAAGAAGGACACCAGGTTGCAACAAAGTAAAGGAGAACAGTACTACCTGAGAATTTGGACAAGGAAGTAGTTGTTCCGTTTGTGAGTGTGATTGGAATATTCGGGGCATAATCCCCTTGGTTTATGCCGTAAATAGGGCTAGATACCTTATTGTCGGAAGTGTGCTTTGTAGCTCCGCCTGTAGAGGGATTATGGTAGTATACTCCAACTGCCGCAATCACGATGATGATTATCGCAATAGCAGATATTATCAGGAGCCTGTTTTGCCTACTTTTGTGAGATCTATTCGCTTTCTGTTTTCTTAGTGCATTCCTCTTCACTACGTCTTTGGGCGGCGTGACACCTGGATGCTTGTCTGAGTAATGTTGGAGCAAGCCTTGTTCGGAAGTAAACTCTCTGTCACAAAGATCACAACTCTTCTTTGACATGAGCCCCTGCATTTCACCTCTTGCAGCAAGTGGTTATGTTCCTGCTTAAGTAATGGACTGAAACAAGCAAGAGGGCAGCTGAAAGTAAGTAAAAGTACGGATAGTTGAACTCAAAGAAGGCTTGAATCCTTGGAGAATAATCGAATAGAATCGGTGTTGATGCTCCGGATAGAGCAATCAGAGTTGGTATGATTGGAGTACAGCATAGCCCATTGACCAAGCTTGCAAGTACAGATCCAATCGTCAAGTGCTTTCCTGCAGACGCGTGCATTCTGAACGCATAGATGTTCAGTACAATTACGAGGCTGAACAACACGCCGAAGACGAGCGCGAATCCTTCCTGAAGGGGCGTGATGAAATTGATTGCATAAGGAGCAATCAGAACTCCATCTGGAAGTGATGGAAGAAGATACATGTACAAGACAGAGATTGCTATCGCAAGAACGGCGAAAATTGCAATATAATTCCTCTTGGAGAAAGCTAGACGTAATGCGTTTCTCTCATAAGCCATCGATAGTGGCGAATTGCGAATAGTCTGTGATTTCATCTAATTTGGCTCACCCCTTCCTCTTTCTCGATATCTCTGGACTTGGAGGCTCGTCTTCTTTGGCAGGGATCAATGTCTTGGTTTTATGTCTCCGATGATAGAATACGAAAGAGCCGAAAATCAAGAGAAGAATCGAAGCGACGATCAAAATGACATCCCATCCTTTGAAAAAAGAATAGACTGCGAGCCCTGCTCCTGCTGAGGCCAGGATTGCAGGAAGTGCGCAGCAAACCAATAGCGAAGCTATCAAAACAAGAGATAGCTTTGCACTGTTATTATCGCGATTTTGCTCTACAAGACTTCCAGTGTCTGATCCTAGCCTTTCTCTATTGGCTTTATAGCTACTGTTTCCACAGTCATTGCATCGCTCTTCCTCTTGTTCCTTTTTCAAAGGATTCGATTCACTCCTTGTGTTCTATATGCAACAGCTTGTTGCTCCCACATCGCGAAAGTAAGATTGCGCAACTATCTTGATTGATTCAGCCAAAGTTGGAAAAATGTGGATTGTATCGCTGACATCCTCCAAAGTGTACCTGTTTTTGATAATCAGGGCTGCTTCAGTGATGATGTCGGCAGCATTCGGACAGAGGATATGGATGCCAAGCACCCTGTGGGTCGTGTTGTCCGCAACCATCTTGATGACTCCTCTCGTATTTCCAATGATTCTCGCCTTTGCGATCTCTGAAAAATTGAGTACTCTGCAGTTGCACTCGTAGCCATTCTCTATAGCTTCTCTATCCGTGAGTCCGACGCTTGCAAGCTGGGGATCTGTGAAGATTGCTCTTGGAACGGTGTTAAGATCAATTTTCTTGCCCGAACCAGTGAGTGCGTTCTCGGCAGCTATCGTCCCTTCTCTAGCGGAAAGAGCTTCAAGCATCGGCTCGCCGGTGACATCTCCCGCTGCGTAGATGTTTGGAACACTGGTACGCATTTCATTATTGATGATTATTGTTCCGCCGTCTCTTGTCTTGACACCCAGCTCTTCGAGTCCAATGTCTTTTGAGTTTGGTGCCCTACCTGTGGCGAGCAACAGAGCTTCGGTTTTGAATGACTCCTCTTTCTTCTTGCCGTCAATCACAGCTTCTACAGTTATGATCTTTTTGCCATTTCTAGATTTGCCATTTGGCTGTGATACTTTCTTGACATTAACGCCCGTCCTGATGTCTATTCCGTCTTCCTCTAGATAGGTCGCAAGAGCTTCTGCTATCTCTGGTTCGTCATTAGGGATTATTGTGTCACTCCTTTGGAGTAAGGTGACTTTGGTTCCAAGTCTAGAGTACATTTGAGCAAACTCTAGACCAAGTGCTCTTCCTCCTATCACAATCATGGAATCGGGGCGAAACGGCGGAGATAGTGCCTCCACGTTTGTCCAGTAATTTACATCTTGAATGCCTTCAAAGGAAGGTATTCTTGGGCGCGATCCAGTAGCGATGAGAAACGCGCCCCCGGCTATCGTCATTGTACCATTGTTATGACGATTGTCGCTTGTCGTAATCTTTACTTGATCCTTAGAAACAAAGACTCCTTTTCCCCTGTACACGTGAACATTCTCTGAAAGCCCTTTCAGGACATTTTCGTACTTTTCTTTCCTCAAAACAGAGACCATCTGGCTCTTTGACTCGATTAGGTTTTGAAAGTTGAATTTCTCAACGCGAGGAGATATCGTGCCATTGCCCAGCTTATGTTTGGAGCTATTTTTGATCACCTCTCCTGCAACAAGTAATCTTTTGCTAGGCACGCAACCGACATTTACACAGGTTCCTCCAATGATACCTCCTTGCACTATGGCAGCTTTCTTTTTGAGCTCATCAGCTTTGATTGCAGCGGCAAATGCCGCGGCACCGTTACCTAGAATAACTAAATCGTACTTTGCTTTCCTCGCTTTTTCTGTCAATGGTCTTTTTCAGAACCTCTGTTGTAGAGAGATATAGAAGAATCACTTTGTTATTTGAGCCACTGTGATCTTCTTTGCGTCAGAGATCATGTCGCAGCCCTCCATTCTTTGGCCAAACTTCTCGACGTGCTTTGAGGCTGCATCAAGTATCGGAACAACAGTCTTCGAATTGAGTGAGTAGATTATTCGCTTGCCATCCCGTCTAAAATTTGCAAACCCGCAAACTGTTAGACAACGAAGCTCGTGCGAGACACGCGTTTGTTCCTCGCGCACCTCGCTGCAAAGCTCACTCACATCTCTTTCATCGTCACGTAGCGCTTCTATCAGCTTTAGACGCACTTGATTTGAAAGCACTTTGAAGACAAGAACATGAGCCTGAAAATCTTGTTTAGACATATGAATAATAACTCATATGACTAGATATAAAGTTTATCGGGGTCTCTTCAAATGATTTAACGGCGGAGGCTTCAATGAGCAAGGTTGGTACTATGGTTATTCAAATCAGACTACAACGTACATTTTTGATCTGAAAGAAGCGTTGGAAGTTTATTACGCGTTGAACAGGCAAAGAGAAATTGTTACTCGTGCAATAGAGCTATCCAACGGCCCTCATTCTCTTGTTGCCGATATTCCTGGTGTCACCGCTAGATCTAAGATGGGAGGGTTTGCCCTTTTGTCATAAGCATGTCCCTCGTCATGAGCAATGTCGCGATGATTGCTTTGTCTCGAACAGGAACTTGTCCGTCGTCTATGATCTTCCAAACTTCATCGGACTTTACATAGGACTACTCCGTGATCGTCTTCGTAAGCATCTCGCGATCATATGTTATCTTCTCTCGAGGAAGCTCGGATCGAGTCTTTCTGTAGAATCCCCTGATAATCGTCTGCACTGAGTTCTTTGACTCAAAGTCGCCCTTCCAGGAATCGAAGTATTCCTGCATGATGTCGAGATGTCTGTACTTGCCATCCTCATTTTTCGCATTCTTGTAGTCATCCAGCAGCGCCTCGACATCGGGGAGATTTCCTTCGTAACAAGCCACTTTTGGTACTTGAAGAGCTTCCTTCCCCAAGAGGCGCGGGTCTTGTTGCTGCCCAGCTTCAAGAGCATTCTCTTGACACATGGAATCTCCAGGATTTCTGCCAGACCTAGAGTCCGGATGAATCCGCTGCGCTCGACCTCGAAAGCCCCGCGGTATTTCTTCAGTTTCCATAAGAACGGCAAAACGTGCGAAGGGGGTCTTCCAAGTTTTAGGGCAATCTGGCCGCTCGTAAGACCAGAGTTCTCCTTCACTACTTTTACTAGATCATTGTAGATCTGGCGCCTGTGGAAGTGACGGCCGCATTATCAAACTCAGGAAGGACTGGGTCGCGCTTGTAGAACCAGCGGGCTACAATCAAATTCTAAGGTCATTGGGTACTAGGTTGTGACCCCCTATATTATCCAAGTGTAGTTTATGGACCGGCTGGGATTTGAACCCAGGACCCCCACCATGCCAAAGTGCTGGACGCAGAAGTTATTTCTTCACAACCGCTGTATCCTACCAGGCTTTCCGAAGTGAGTTCTTCTCTAGACGACCGGCCCGCGTAGAGTTTGATTTTCTTTTATCTTGTTAAAAGTCTTATTTTGTTTTTGTGACATCGAGAGATTGCGCGGGAAGCTTTGCTCTCTCTATTCCGGAATAGCGTTTATTAACCGTGAATAGCGGAGTTTGATTCAAGTGCGGCGATCGTCTAGACGCAATTTGTTACTTCGCTAATCACGTAGGATCAAGTGCGGGAGATCCTGGTCTAGGACATCAGCCTGCCATTCTCCTTGAGTAAAATCGAGAGCAGTGCGCTGGTAACCCGGGTTCAAATCCCGGTCGCCGCATTTTTCGTAGCTTTCCAAGAGGCCTGATTCATTGAAAAGTAGATCATACAACTTTGCAGGGTGCAAAGATCAAGGTAATGAAAACAGAAGGCGGAACGCTATCTTAGAGCAGGTCCACACATCGGAGCGCAAAAAGACCTAAATTTTTGCGGACCTGTGGACCTAGGTGGGAAGTCGACCATCGTCATGCAATTACTGTAACATTCGAGCTAAAAGATAACAAAATATCATTGAAAACAATGAGGTACCCCCCGTGGGTTCTGGGAAAATAGCGGTTGCAATAAATACCTAACAATATCAAACTCTGCGTGTTACTTTTCGGTTGCTAATCCCCTCTTTTGCAGACCAAGCGGTCATAGTTTTCTTCGCATTTGTCATTACTCTTATTGTGATATTGGCTCTCGTAAGAGCTTTCCCAAATCCAAAGACGAACAACCAAAACACATTGTTCATTCTCCTAATACTGGTAATAATGTTCATCGTTACGATAGTAATTTCGTTTGTACTTTTGTACCTTGCAGTAGCAGGTTTGATAGAATATCCACTCGTGGTTTCGTTGGTGATAGCTGAAGTGCCAATAGCAGCTTTCATTTCATTGCTCTTTGGTGAACATAATAGATCTGCCCAAGATCTGAATGACGCAATCCAAAGGGCGAAAGCATTGACACAGTTCAAACATTTGGAAATCTTGTTTATTCCGAACAAATGGAGTCCAGTTATTGAGAGACGAAGATACTACGTTGTGAATAAACGGACAATGCTAGCTTTCGTCTGTCCGAGATACATTCGCATTTTGGGTCAAAATGACATCGTTCATAGGATCTCTTACAGCAAACTTGATGAGATACAGAGCTACTTCAAACAGCATGAAATAACTCTGGTAACGAGAGAGCCACTAGCTGGGGAGCTGGACGATTAGGATTTTGAAAGATATTCGCTTAAGATCATACGGGCTGTTTCTGGAATTGAATCCAAAGCGCGTTTCTTTCGTTCTACTTCTAATCTTCTTTCCATTTCCTCAGTTATGGTTAGCATGTACCGTTTCTGCAATTTCCTTCACGCTATCTATCCATAGCAAACGCTATCTTAATATACCTAACGCTTGCTACTTATGGATAGCGAATGATATATGCAAACCGCAACCGAACTTAGACAAACAAGAGGCAAGGAAATCTGCATGATGCAAAACTCTGTCCAGCAAAAGAACGAGACTGACTATATCGTAAAGTCTCAAACTGGAAACGGAGAGTATCATGTTGAAAATTGTTTTGGGAAATGGAAAGAAGATTAGAAGTAGAA
>JAKBSX010000119.1 GCA_021844725.1 Actinomycetes bacterium
CATCCCCATCCCGAACCTTGTATTTCCAGAGGCTAAACCTGCTTCATTGAAGGTTGCTACAAATTTCTGCGAATAGTTAACGTCCAATGATAACTTTGCTCCACTGACTGTGAAAGAGTAAGACGAAGCAAGTGTAGCGAAATCACTCTCGTTGGTTGCTGCCACGTAAGAATATGTGCCGTTTACCAATGCAACCGTGTCACTTGTCTTATTTGTTGTAAAAACCTGCGAATGCCCGTTTGAGTTTGTTATGTTCACGCTCCAGTCATAATGCGGAAGCGTGAGGTTATGCTCTGTGAATGTCACATTGTACGATGAACCAGTCGATGCATCTGGAAATACAAGGTTCGGGATGGGGATGGCGCTTACAGCGGCAAAAGACGCACCTGCGGATAAGTTGACGGATATCTTGCCAACATTATTGTGTGCCATTTCGCCCACTGTTACGTTGGTCAGGATGTAAGTTGTGTTGCTTGAAGTCGTGTACTCAGTTGTGCTTGAGACCAAAGCGAATGGTATCTTGGATCCGTTTGAGGAGAAAACACTTATTGCATGACTCTCAGGTAGAAGAACTGCCTGATTTGGAGGCGCAAGCATGCTTCCTATGCCGGCAGTACCCACCACCACAAAAAGTGCGATGATGGCAGTTATGCCACCCCAAAGGACAAATCTCCTCCCCTTGGAAGCACCTGTTTCCTTTCCAGAGGTATCTATCCTCAGTTTCCTTGAAATTGCTGCCCTGCTCTGTTTATAATAACTGGATTTACGACTAGCCAAGTATCCTCAACTCCTCAAAGGGATCATTGTCAAAGGGTGGTATATATGTTTGCATCAAATATTTCTCAATCACTGTTTTTTCCTCCACTTATTATTCTCCCTATAGACGGAAAGCCAGGGCATAGAGAAAACAAGGGCTATTAGTACGCCAGTTCCGCCGATAATATAACCAATGTCAGAGAAGCCGTTATAGCCAATTCCTGAAAAGGCACCCGTGTTTCCAGAGAGATTGAAAGCAAAGTAATGCAGTGGCGCTGATTGGTTGACTTCAAACATCAAATGGTCGGACGGGCTGACTGACAGGTAATAATATGGCTGTATGCTGATTGATTCTACAGGATGAGTGAAGGTAAAAGTCGCCACTGGCTTGAAGTTTTGATAGGATGTGCCGAATCCAATGGTGATAGTGTATGCGGGAACAATTGGCTCAAGTGGTGTCAATGAAAAGGTTGTGCTTACATTCACCGACTTTCCAGAGACGGTTATCTGGCCAGACGAGGGAGTGGCAGTATACCCTGCTGCAGTTATCATGTAATCATAAGAGCCGTTTGCAACCTTCAATGATATTACTGGCTGTGATGATGTGTTGGAATATGACCCAAGCGTCACGGTCCATGACATACCCTGCGGAAGCAGCCCCTCAGTAAACGTCACACTATAGGTGTTCAAAGTAAAGGTAATCACCGCCGAGCTATTGTTTGATATTGTGAGGGATCCAGATGATGCGGTGTAATTTGCATTGGGAGCGATCCCCGTATAGCTGTAAGTGCCTTCAAGCATAGGAAATGTAAGTGAAGTTGTTCCATACGAGTCTGTCACTGTTCCACCGTTTAGGAATTTAACCGACCAACTCTTATTGGACGGCAGCCCCTTCTGATACAAAGTGACAGGGCTGAAAGTAATGTTGATGGTTTCCGCTTTGCTTGTGACGCTCACGGAGCCATTGCCTCCAAACAAATACGTGCCTGCGGTAGTGTTGAGATATGTGTTCGTGTAAGTTGTATAGTTATAGGTGCCGGGTACTAAATTCACAACGGCCGATGGACCTGTACTTGATAGGTTATAGCCATATATGTTTATACCCCATGATGCGGCGCTGCCAACAGAAGGTGTGGCTCCAACTGCATAGAGGTAACTACATGTGGTCGATGAAGTATATCCACTAGAATAGCAAAAGTTCTGGACGAAACCAGGGTGAAGGGCGGTGCTCGTCGGTTGTTCTTCCCAACTTACAGTGCCAGAAAGGATGTCAATTGAGAAGTAATAATCTGTGCCACCATTCAATGTAACTGGGCTTATCCGCTCAGTGAAGAGTTGCCCATACTGGCTCGACACGTTGGTTGTAACCCAATTTAACACGTTTGTTGAGGCAACGCTAGTAGTCCCTATTGCAAACTCTATTTTTCCTGCTCCAACAAGAAAGAAAGAAACCTCGTTTATAGTGTGGCTTGCCGTCCCAACATTAAATCTAACCGCATTATAGTCGTTAGAAATCGGCATCGCAAATAGATAACAGTCACCACGAGGTTGAGAATAGGCATAATTCCCACTTGCAATCGTTAACCCTGACTCGTTGAATGTTACCGCATTAGCTACGACAAACTGAACAGTATATAGAAAATCACTTGCCAAGATGGTGAAATTACCCGATGCGTTTAGAGGAGAAACGCCGTAAAGAACGGAGCCGGATTTGACATCCGGTATCGTATAAGAGTAGTTTCCATTTGCCATCAGAAAATCTATGGTTGTTGTGGTGGAAGAGTGAGTCCCCGCACTCGTAGAAGGAGAAGTGATGTTGAAATCCCATGTCGTTCCAGATGGCAACCCCGACTCAGTTATCGATATATCAGCTTGTGTGAAAATGACATCCACAACCAGAGGGTTGTTTCCTGCCATTGTGAACGAACCATGAAGAGGCAGATATTGATAGGATGAATTTGCAGCCCAAGTGTAGGAAGCGTTGAAGAGGTATTCAATTATATAATTCCCTAACGCTTTGGGGTTGTTGTTTGTTGCATTGATTTCATTAGGGTGCATTGCAGAAGATGAGACGTGGAGGGTAAAAGGCGGGTAGTTTGTACTGCCAGAGGAACACGACTCAATAAATTCAGCTTTATATGTCTGCAGGGCATCGAATGAGATAACTTGGCCACTCGTATCGGTCATGTACACCTTGTTGGCTGCGGTTGAATTTGCAAAAGCTATTTCACCTGGGCTTGCACTGGTCCCGTTCCATACAAGCGATTCTGAAGTGGCATTTATCAGCATTACTTGGTTGCCTGATGTGGTTACATATATGAAGCCTTTTCCGCCATTTCCAACCGGTATGTATGATACACCAAAGGGTGCGTCTGGCAATGTTATTGTAGCATTGATATGTGACGTCACGTTAACCGCGTAAACATTGTTGCTTGCGGAATCTGCAACATACATAAGACTGTTAACAGGATCGTATGCCATCCCATCGGAAATATAAGGGGAAGTGGCCAGTTCATTGCCTGACAGCCCAGTGGACCTGTAATTACTTGCGGTTGTGAAAACGTATATGTGGTTTGAATACTGGGTGGTACTAATAAACATCCCATAAAGCTCGACATATATGATGCCGGAAGCTGTGATCGAAATAGTGTAGGGAGCCAATCCATCTGTACCCCAGTTGAAGAATGTGCCTGTGATTTTATTCTGCGTGGCGTTAAGTTCATCCAAAACCGCATTGTTAGTCAGGACAACGAATAAGGTCCCTGTTTTAGCGTCGAATGCTATACCATTAGGAGTGGATGTTGAAACGGGGTTAGATATCCCGTATGGATTGCTGTCAGTGGGTGCAGTAATCGTGGCATTTAGCTTGTTCGTGGTTGCATTAATGACATAAATAGAGTTGTTGTTCGCTGAGGTTATGAAGATGTGTTTGTCAACCGGATCCAGTGCCATGAACCCCGGATCTGCTCCGGAAGGACCAAGTATTATCGACTTTATTATTGCACCGGTTGTTGCATTGATTGCCCATACATTATCACCAGTTGAGTTTGCCACGTAGATTGTGTTATTTGCCTGATAATACAGAATGCCCTTTGGTGTGCCGCCTGTGCTAATACTAGTCTGAGGCTCCGTTCCAACGTTGTTTGTTGTTATCTTGCTTAACGGTGAATAAGTGACGCTTGCGCTCGCTGAACTGTTAGGGTTGCCCGTGTTTATTAGGACACTGCCAACATCGTTTTGCGACATCTCACCGGCAGTGACATTTGTCAGGATGTAAGAAATATTGGATGGACTTGTGTATTCAGCCGTACTGCCAAGGTTGGCAAACGGCGTCTCCTTTCCTGACTGGTTATAAACTGCAATGGCGTTGCTCTGCTTCGAGAGAACAGTTGTGTTAGATGGTGCAAGCGTGCTTCCGGCACCCATAGAACTGATTACCATGAAAAATGCGATTAATATCACAATGGTGCCAAACAACACATATCTTCTTCCTCTTGAAGCCCTAGATTCTTCTAGGGAAAAATTGATTCTCAGCTTCTTCTTGTACGATACTTTATCCTGCAACGACCCTCAACTCCTCAAAGGGATCATTGCTAAAGTGTGGTATATATGTTTGCATCGTTCAGAAGGACGAGAAAGAAAGTTCCGTTTCAATGAAGATGTGCTTGGGGAGGACTGCACCAATGCCTCCCTCTTCAATGCAAGCCTTCGCTGCGCGATCCAGCGTTTTCTTCAGCCATTCCAGGTTGTTCACCAATTTTGGATAGCACATCAGCTTATCAAGCGCATCTTTCGTTGTGAGGAGACCGTGTGACTCGAAGAATTGAAGCGCAAAAGAACTGTTGATGTTCAAGGAATCACGGCACCAATCATGAGTGAGCCTTCCGTCTTTGGAAGGCTCAGTGCCTCCTTCCTTGCCACAGATTGCACAGATCATGGCGTTCCACCGCCAGCACTAACGTTAGAGCCAAGTTTCAGATATACGTTTCTAATATTATTCACCATTGCTTGCGCAATCTGATCAGCCCATGTCCATGCAGCCTCAACCTCTTCATCGGTTGGTCTTTCAACCGGAAGTACAAGAATTCGCCTCTCTTTTCGTTCCCCGCCTATTTTGTAATATCTTGCCTCATCTTTTATTGCGGTGTATCTTTTGGCCAACTGCGCCTTTGATTTGAAGGGAAAATTTGGATGCCTTCTCAAGAACTCATCAAATGCGCCGGGAAAGACATAATAGTTGTCGCTTCTCGCCGAGAGCATGATGTACTGGTTGCTTATTATTTCAACAGTGGCGCCATTATAAGCGGCATCCTTCATTGCCTTTCTCTTGATTTCATCGTACTGCTGCTCAACCCATGAATAGAAAATTGAGATGTAGTCCTCACCAAGACTTTCAGTATAGTTGAATAAGTCCACAGGCAGCTGTATTAGAATGTGAAATTTCTCTAATAGCCAATTAGTGATCATTCGCATTCCAAGCCGCATAATGCCATTTTTCGCCTTAGTCCTGTTGCCACTGAATAAAGTGTGGATTATTTTGTCAACATCATATCCTTCATAGGTTGAGAGGATATCGTAAGCTATGCCAGTTAGCTTGGAGGCAAGTTCATTCCATTTCTCGGCCTTTTGCTTCATATCCGGGTCATCGTCTTTGAATGGTTTCATCTTGTAGACAAAGAAACGGTCGACGATTTCCTGTGTACCCAGCTGCAGGTAATTGGAAGAAATTGCAAACGAGCGCTCTATTTCAAGCTGCGTCAATCCAAGACTTCTCTGCCCTTTCGAGCCGCCATGCGTTTCGTCCGATGATGAAAGAATGTTTCGTTTCATCTTGTCGAAGTTTTCCTGATCAATATCATTGAGCACAAGAGCAGGGCCTTTCCCTGTAAGGTTCTTCAACGATGCATATCTTGAATCGAAATCGCCAGGAACCTTGATGTTATCCCTTATACCCCATATCTTCGAGCATGTAAACCGTAAAAGAGCTGACTTTCCACTTTCAGGGTCACCAAGGACTACGAGATTTGGGAAGAAGAGATTTCTCGACTTCACGATTTTCGCGAGCGATGATACGAGACCATAACACATGGTGATGAGAAATCCAAGCTTGTCCGCCGTATTCTCGAAGAGTTCCAGGAACATCATGCGTGCGTCAATCCCACTTATCTCCGGCAATTGCCCATCCAATGAGTATGTGCTTTCGTTGAAATGAACGACGTGGAGTGTGCCATCTTCCCTCTCCATGAACCCAACGTATGGCAACATTTCTGGTATACTCCCTATATTTGCCTCGAACTCTTCCATGAACCAGTTGAAAATATCCCTTTTCTCCTTGGTCGTCACATAAAGTCCCTTTTCCATGAGCGAAGGGAGAAGTTCACTTAACGGTCGCCTATCGTGCTGTCCAGCGAAGGCATAATCTATATGAGGGGTGCTCTCCGAGTAAAAAAGCGTATATGTGAAATCCCTCAAAAAGCATGTGCAGACGATATTGCCTTTCTGCGATGCATCTTTGTGCCCAAAAAATAATCCATCCTCGTTAGAAAGATAACAGCTTGTGTGAAAACCCACCTGACAACTGGACATTAAGACGCCTCCAGGTCTATATTAACTGGGGTGGCAAAACCCCGTTCAATCAGCGTATTGGCATGAGAGGTTGGCACGGTGATCAGGTCCCCAGTGCGCAGCTTGTATTCTACGCCATCGGGCTTTGAACGATCACCAAAGATGACCATGGTCATCGGTTTTTCAGCAGTCCCGACGTTTTCCTTGACTATTCTTACCAACACAATGTCCGAAAATGAAGTATTAGACCTGGATTCTGCAACAATAGGTGGCTCAGGAAGTTTTGGAATTTCAGATACACCGGTTACTTTTTCCTCATTCTGATGAGGCACTGCATTCTTCCCAAACATTCCGACAATCTGCAAGGCACTAGATTTAGCTGCGTCAAAAAACATCTTGTCGATGGTGGACTGATAATTTGCGCTGGACAAAGAGAATTTTATCTGTCTAGACAAAAGTAAAGAAAACACCGTATCTGAGAAGTAAGCAAGCCTGTCAGCACCGTCAGGATGGTTCTTGAGTTCTTCCATTGCTTCCCCAATTTGTCCGAAGACCTTTTCGATATCGTCATGCCACCTCAGGGGAGTGTCAAGTTCCTTGTTTTCCCTTAACAGTAGGCCTGTCAATTCTTTCTCTATCCTATCGACTTCCATGGCATTAATGATAATCACCGACCCCTAATTTTGATACTATAGTATCAATATAGTAAATTCGTGGTGAATTGAGAAAGGTGCGTTTGTTTGTTGTGGACACAATGATTTGGAAGGTTTTTATTAACTTTGCAAAATTTCTCAAGTAGTAAAATAGGTGGTAAATCGATTTTTTCAAAACCTTTGTTAGATAGTAGGGGTATACAATTACTACAATTACTACATTATGAATTGGGAACTCCAGAGATCCCCCTTCGTTACCCCCCATGTAACATGAGAGAAAATGAAGAAAAGTGGTAATAGGGTTTTTCGTATCTGCGGAACCAATAAAATTGCGGTTTTCCGACCTTGTAAAATTACTACATTCCTTACTACATCCTGCTACTTTCGTGTAGTAATTGAATGGCGACCCTTCAGGATCGCCGTTAAAGTTCATCCCAATCCCTCCTTGCATCCCAATATTTCTTCCGGGCAACGATCTTCCTCTTACGGACTTCGCCCTGTAATCGTATCTGTGGGTCCTTGAGGATTGTCGGGTA
>JAKBSX010000120.1 GCA_021844725.1 Actinomycetes bacterium
GCCACGTAACGAAGTAAATAGGTAAAAGAGACGGCATCGAAGGTCTCGTCTGCAAAGGGAAGCTGCTCCGCCCTTCCTTGTACTAAGTGGATTCCGTGCTCATCACGCGCATGGAGATTTTTCTGAGCGCGATCTAGCATGGGTCCAGTTAAATCAAGTCCTATTACATGCGCTCCAGTGAATGAACGGATTGCGAGGGCAACTCCTCCAGGACCAGTGGCAACATCGAGTACAAGATCCGTTTGTGGCGCAGAACTCACCCGTCTTACCAATTCCCCTCGCCAGCGCCAATCTTGACCGAGGGACAAAATATTTGCAAGCTTGTCATAGCGTCGAGGTAAACCATCAAAGAGTTCGGAAGCAAATCGATTTGGAGCTTCCCCTACGTCAGACGTCATTACACAATCCTAGGCTAAAAGTCCCACGAAAGGAATGGCTGTCGTACTTTTCCGCCAACATGGGTTCCTCTATCCATTTCTGTCAATGTAAAGGTGGAAAGCCTCCGGGTGAGAGACTACTGGGAACACGCAAAACTCCTTAGAAAGGTTGCTGACAGCACTAAGGGTGAACTATGCAAAATAAACCAACAGGGGAATTTTCGAGAGGCGGTGCTGAATCCTTTTTTAGCGGCGTAAGTTATCCGGGTGAAGGCTGATCTCACACAAAGCAATGCCAATAGGGACAAGTTGTCTCATATGGGCTTGACGCTATAATTTAGGGAAAAATGAACACCTAACAGCCAGCAGTTACTACCCCCGCTTCGACATGATTACCGACGCTCCAGTGGCCGCTACCGCGGTGGTACCTACTATCCCCCATCCCAAAGGCCCCAAAGGTGCACATCCGAAAAATTGGCTTACGCCTGGAGTCTGCACAATGACAACAAGGACGGCGCCAGACACTATGGCAGAAGCCAATACTACCGGGCTTGAACCGCCCAGGACAATAGTCTGGCCTAACTGTGTACCAACTAGAGCAGCAAGGGCCACCGTTCCGGCTCGTCGACGAGTCCCTGTTGCTCTGGCGAGCATCCAAGCTCCAGTGGCTCCGCCACCGGTTGCCATTGCTCGAACCGCTATCTGGCGAACTAACGCTGACCCTAAAGATGCGTCTGGACCTTCGTGAAGAATGACTTCTGGGGATCGCTGAGTGGGTGGACGTAAAGCGATTGTCATGGCTGGAAGTAGATCAGTAAGAAGATTGACTAAGAGCAGTTGGCGAGCGGTAAGGGGAGATGCGCCAGATACGGCAGTCGCCAAAAGAGTAAAAGCGACCTCTCCGATGTTTCCTCCGATAAGAATCGCCAGGGCATCTCGCACTGATGACCACATTGCTCGCCCTTCGACAATGGCATCAATAATGGTTTCGATCCGATCATCAACAACTACTAAATCTGCAGCGGCTCTCGCCGCGGGAGAGCAATTTGCACCCAAAGCTATACCGGTATGAGCCAGCCGAATAGCAGGTGCATCGTTCGAACCATCGCCAGTCATAGCAACCACTCGTCCAATCCGCTGATATGCACGCACAATTCGTGCCTTTTGCGCTGGGGTTACTCTGGCAAAGACTGAGACATTAGCTAGGTTTTCATCAAGTTCGTAGTCTGCCATAACATCAAGGTCAGGGCCAGTTAGCACTTGCCCACCGTTCAGAATATTAAGCTCAACCGCAATGGCTTTGGCTGTACTTGGGTGGTCACCAGTGATCATGACCACGCTCACTCCGGCTTGACGTAAGTCCTTTATAGCTGCAGAAGCAGTTGGTCGAACAAGATCGGCAAGACCCAAGAATCCTTGCAGCTCCATATGAGACACTCTTTCGTCCGCCACTTCCACACGAGAAGTGGCACTACGCTCAGCAACTCCAAGTACTCGTAGCCCTCTTCGAGCCAAACGTTCCACTTCGGCGTCGAGGCGTCGACGGACATTTCTATCAATCTTTACAATTCCATTTGGAGAACGCCAGGTTGTACATCGCGAAATGACCTCTTCGGGAGCACCTTTCACCGACATGCGGATGCCACCATCTGCTACCTCCCCAATAACAGCATGGAAGCCCCTAGAAGATTCAAAGGCCAATTCGCCAAGAGGTCGCCAACCTTCGACTCGTTCGTCAGCGCTAACTCCCACGCTTGCAGCGCCATCAACAACGGCTCGATCAGTTGCATGAGGCAATACGTCGTTATCAATTGCCACTGGACTAGCTCGAACCGAAGCTGCCAGTACACCTCGCATGGCTAAATCAAGAGAAGAAGTTAGTGCTTGATCTGTAATCCCATTCGATACTCTTTGTAGAACAATTCGTCCCGCGGTTAAGGTACCTGTCTTATCAAAACACAACACTTCCACCCTACCAAGTGCCTCTATAGTCCTGGGATTTCGGACCAATGCTCCACGAGTCGACAGTCGGCGGGCAGCTGCAAGCTGCGCGACTGTGGCGAGAAGAGGTAGCCCTTCAGGCACTGCGGCAACAGTAAGACTCACACCCGATGTCACTGCATATCGTAGTGACCGACCGCGCAGCAAACTCAAAGCAGCCACTCCCATGCCACTTGCGACAGTGGCAGGAATCGTAGCCGATGTCAGTCTCTGAAGCCTGGCTTCAACGCCACTTGGCGGTGGAATGGGGGCATCAGCCAAACTACGGCCGACCTCGGTTTCATCTCCCGTAGCTACCACGACCACCAGCGCAGATCCGTTTACCAAAGTCGATCCTTCGTACAACATGCAGGAACGCTCGGCAAGGGTTGCACCCGGGACAGGAACTGTCTGTTTCGCCACCGGGTAAGGCTCTCCGGTAAGAGCAGACTCATCGGTCTCGCAAAAATCTGTCTCAAGGATTCGACAATCAGCCGGCACGACATCGCCAGCCGAGAGTTCCAAAATGTCACCAGGTACCACCAACTTTGCATCCATAAATGACGTAGCAGCAGACCTCCGCACAGCGATTTGAGAGGTGTCCACCTGCATTAGATTCGCAATTGATACTTCTGTCCTTACGCGCTGGATTCCGCCGATAACCGCATTAGCCCCGGTTACTCCAGCAACTAAAACAGCGTCCGATATTGATCCGACTGCAGCCGACAGAGCAGCTCCGGCTGCTAACACTGGAGTCAAAGGGTTTGCCATTTCCATACCAATGGCTTGAACAAATTTCACAGCCTGTGGAAGTTCATGGCTACGCGATGGTCGGCGACGTTCAGCTTCGGGACCGTCGAGACCTTCCACTGAAGTTCTAAGCGCTCCTAGAACCGAATCGGTTTCGAGTGCGTGCCATGAAGTTTGGGCTAGCGGAACCACATCTGGTCTGCGTCCCACCGAAACAGCGGACATTACTCCATTTATCTGCGAGGCCACTGCTGCTAAGTTCACTGGAAGGGAGGCCCTGCGCCCCGCTGAGGAAGCTGGGCCTAACAGACTCCATACACCACCGATACCCGAACCACCCAAAGCAAATAGCACACTACGCCTGGCTACCTCACTAGAGACTTGAATGGCATCGATGATTCGATACGCATCTGCCAACCCGCCAGGCGCCAGGATATCTGCCCCCCCAGGAACAACCGTCCCATTAGCTGCAATACCAACTCCGCAGTCAGCTGAATCAAGAGCCAGGTGTGCAGTACCCGCCGAAACCAAAAGAACTCCAAAACCTTCGCTCTGTAGGGCTCGAATCGATGAGCGCATTGCCCTCCGGCCAGGTACAGTCCGCGTAGCACCAAGCCGTGTACCTAAACCACCACTTCCAGCTACAACAAGCATAAGTCTGTTACGTTTGATTAGAGACACAAGTGGAATTGCGAAGGGGTTGAGCTCAGACTCAATGGTGATCAACCCCACTAGGTTACCCCGATAGGCCAACCCATGTACACCAAGGTGACCTAACGCCATTTTCTTAGCCCGGGTGCGCGCTCCTCGAGGAAAAGATACATCAAGAGCCAATAAATTTTTCACTGGCCCTAAGGTCCAGTCCGAGCTATGGAGCACTCTATCGATTTGGGCAGGATCGAACATTTCCTGTGCCCGCATTATCACGTCCGCCGCTTCAGCACCTTCAAAGCATTCAGCGACACCGAGTTCGGCCCGTCCGCTAACCAACACTTCTGAATCTAGAACCACAGTGTCAATACGATCTAGCTTACGCAACACATTTCGGTCCATGGCAAGAATACCGCGCTGTGCCAATGTTCGATCAAAGTATGCCGAAAAACTCTCTCTACCCATTTGGGCTGCCTTAGGAATTCCCGCAGCAAGGGCATTTGCAGCCCTACGGGGACTTCCAGTGGCTAATAAGGTAACCCCAAACGCTCCCATTGACACTATCGCTGATCGATCAGAATAGCGCTCAATAGGTCCAGGGCGTAGTGGAATAGGGCGTTCGTCGTTTAGTAACGCAACAGGTGAAGTTGTCTCCACATCGTTATAAAGTTTCGATTCGCTCCGCTCCCATAATTCACGACGGGCAACGAGTTCGCTAATGAGATTGGCTCGATTTGCAATACTTACTACCAAACCAGCCGGTCCTTGCGATAAGGCTTGAGCAAACGCATTTGCCAGCCCGAGACCAAGATCAGCTACTGGAATCCCTAGATGATGTTCGAGGTATCTACGAAATCTAGGCTCATTCTCAATTAGTGAGATTGCCGAGGCTATTTCTGACGGTATGGGAGTAGTAGGCAAAAACTGACCAAAGACGCTGAAACCAAGCCCTAAAATATCAGCTCCTATCGCGATGCTATTACGTAAAATTGGCTCAGTGTCACTTGGATGCTCTGGATGGTCCTGGGAAAAACCTTCATTAGTTAGCCCATGGGCATCCTCTACGCCTTCGATCACCTCCACTAAGTCATCGAAGGATACCCCGTCCGGGTCAAACATAACAGCAATACGGCCGGTAATCGCGTTTACCTGCGCCCATTGCACCCCTTCTACTTCCCGCAGCGCCGCTTCAAAATGAGCGACTACCGACTCATTACCAGGCTTACGGACCCCACGGGCTTCTATATGGGCCCGTCCATCGCTAACCCAACTTCGACGACGACGTCTATCTGGAATTGCCAGCCCAAATAAGCGAGCAGCTGAACCGAGCGGATCGGGAAAGCCCATTATGCCTGAAAAACATATCGACTCGACACAAAACGGTTCGGCAAGCAACCATCAACATGGATAGGAAAGCAAGAAAGCCCCATTAGATTGGCGAGCCCGCCGCCATTCGATGAGTTGCGAAATAACGAGCCAAACCATCGATGACATTGCCTCGAGAATGACGACTTAAAATAGAGCTTCCATTCCCCTCCTTCAGAGTGGCACAGCTCCAAAAAGTACGCAAGATCCTTACCATCTGTAAAACGGTAGGGAACAAAAGTTATCGGAAGGCGACCTTGAAATGGTCTTCTGTTGAACATTCGGTAAATATTCCTAACCAGTGGACAATCCCCCAGCGTCAAGTGTCACGACGTTTGAATCGATAAGACCTAGACTGGTTTTAATTCCGACGATGACGAGCGACAACCACTCCAAGCCCAACTAAAGCCACAAGCGGAGCATCGATGACACCAAGGGCTACCGTCCCGGCCAATAACCCATAGAACCCGATATCTACAACCGATTCTGGAACCCGTGAGTGGACTAGAGGTATTACGTATCCGCTGTTCGCTGTTGCAGTCTGTGTTGCCATGTCTATCCTACGCCCCTTTTCAAAATTGACTAGGATTTCTAGACCCTCAAGTTTACGCACAACATAGCCCATTGTCAATCTAACTGCATATACACTCATAATAACTTATATATATACACCATGCCCAATTTAACGTGGGGAAGAATCATTCTACCGAAAAAGATGACGGCACTTTTCCAGTAATTTATGGAAAATTAGCCCCCCTTGCGCCTTCCAATCAATTAGAACAATAGGGGAAGGAAAGGTGGCCAAACTATTGATTTACTTTTTCAGAAGTTCTCTTGCTGAGGGTTATACACCTATAACTTCGAAACCTCTCTTTGAATATGGAACTGAAACTTCACATCGAAGTTTTCGCAAATGAACATGGTCTGGCCATTTAGGAAATTACTGGGAAAAAAGCCCTCGGATTTATCCACGAAAATCTCAGATCAATTCGTCCAACCTCAAATTCCGCGATTAGACAATCAATTTTATGCGGAAGATTCGGTGACCGGTAAATGGTTCCTAATGGCGTCCGAGAGGGGTAATTCAAGTTCCAATATCGATGCAAGATACCAAAACGGAAAGGGTTGGACCGAAGGTAACTCTGTAACTCCACTTGTACACGGATCAACTTACTTCAAAAGATTGCACTCGCTAATATCGTGTTTGCAAGCTAAAGAAAGTGCTTGGTTTTTGGGTTGGAGAATGGATCCAGACGAACTCCTTGATGGACCGGGAACAGAGTTAAGGGAAGTTCTAGCCTCCGCTGCAAGAAAGGGGGTCGATGTTCGGGGACTATTATGGCGTTCGCATTCCAAAGCAGAAGGGTTTTCAAAACAACAAAACGCAACAATTATCGACTATGTAAATCACGCAGGAGGCGAGTTACTTCCTGATGAAAGAGTACGTCGATTTGGGTCTCATCATCAAAAGATTGCCATAATACGTCACCCAGAAAATCCAGAAAAGGATCTCGCATTTGTAGGAGGTTTAGATCTATGTCATGGAAGGAGAGACGACGCCCGACATCTTGGCGACCCCCAGTCGGTACCGCTTTACCACCGCTATGGGACCAATCCATCCTGGCACGACATCCAGCTTGAAATTCGAGGGCCCACCATAGGGGATGTCGCTGAAACCTTCCGCGAGCGTTGGGCCGACCCCACCCCTCTGCAACGGGAGAACCCATTCAAGGCTACGGCAAAGCAAATTTTACATCGCAGACTTAAAGCAAGCGAACTTGCCGATTCCTTGGCAGATCCTCCAAAGTGTGGAAACATGGATGTACAAATCCTAAGAACCTACCCCTACAAACGCTCGCCATACCCTTTCGCCCCAGAGGGCGAACGTAGCGTAGCTCTAGCATACAAGAAGGCACTAGCACGTGCCCGCTCGTTGATATACGTAGAAGACCAGTATCTGTGGTCCAGAGATGTAGCCAAGATCTTTGCCGATGCCCTTCGGGCATCCCCACAACTCCTACTGATCGCAGTGGTACCGCGTTATCCAGATAGGGATGGACGGATATCCGGACCGCTCAATCGTATTGGACAACAAGAAGCACTAGCGTTGCTCAAGGCAAGTGGCGGTGACCGAGTTGCAATCTATGACATAGAAAATGAGCTCTGCCAGCCAATTTACGTTCATGGAAAACTCTGTATAATTGACGACGTATGGATGTCAGTTGGATCCGACAATCTAAATCGACGGTCATGGACCCACGACTCGGAAGGTTTCAGCGACATCCCCTATGGTGGGCCCTCGAATTTCAAGCTGGATGTCGTGCCAGGATGGATTGGTCCCATAGCGGTGGTAAAGCGGTACCGACTGGGGGTCGCCAAGATG
>JAKBSX010000121.1 GCA_021844725.1 Actinomycetes bacterium
GAAAATCCTAATGACACTGACCGAGCTGGATTTGGACAAGGCCTTGTGGCCTGCTCTGGCTAGTGCGATTTCGATAAGACTTTCTGGTAGCGAATCGCTCTTTGAATCCGATCCAGCTATTTCCAGGTATGCAGATCTTGTCATGACGAAGTACCAGGTTCGCAGCGATGTGAAGATCGCCAAAGAACAGAGGGCTTTCCAGTCTGAGTTCGAGACGATCGACCTGGCCAGTGCCACAACGACTCTGAACAGAAGTCTTGGTCCGGAACTGGTCGGAGACAGGTTCTATCGGTCTCTTCGTTTCTGTGAGATCTTGTCCGATGCCGATCTATCTTCTGAACAGCTCTCCATTGCCAAGGCGGTGATACTTGCCCGGCTCATCCACCCCGGATCAGACCGAAAGAGTTACAAATGGATACGGGACAACTCCTCACTGGCTGAGATGTGTGGAATAAATCTAGAAAAGTTCCACAAGGACAAGGTATATGAGATAGCAGATGTACTCTATGGGGTAAAGGAGCTGATAGAACCGGCACTATTTAGATCTGCTACTGAGTTGTTTCCGTCTGAACGCAGGCTTTTCCTCTTCGATCTCACCAATACCTATTTCGAGGGAAACACCAAGGGCAACACTTTAGCTAAATATGGCCACTCAAAGGAAAAACGCTACGACTGCACCTTGGTCTCTCTGGCACTTTTGGTTGATGATCGTGGGCTTCCTATCTATTCAGAGATCTATGAGGGCAACTGCTCTGAGCCAAGAACCCTCAGCGACGTGTTGGATCGCTTAGCCCAGCTGGACCAGCAGTCGCTCTTTGACGAGTTTGCTCCAACCATTGTCATGGACAAAGGAATTGCCACCAAAGAGAACGTGGCCCTTTTGATAAGTCGTGGCCTCAACTACGTGGTGATTCAAAGAGCCGACAAAAAGACGCTATATAAAGAGCACTTTATCGAGATGGAGGGTTTTTCTGAGATAACCGACTCCTCTGGATCACCAGTACTTGTAAAAAAGATCATCGAGGAAAATAACACCTTCGGAAACAGCACAGTTGTGCTCTGTAGATCTATGGGTAGGAAAAACAAAGAGGAAGCCATCACAAATCAAGCCACCCAGAGGTTCTTTAGCGAACTTGAGCTGCTTAGGGCTTCTATAAAGCGAAGCGGGATATCTAAGACCCAGGCTGTCGCAGAGCGAATTGGCCGCATCAAGTCCAAGTACCCTGGCGTCTGGCCCAACTATGAGATCGGCCTGGTCTATCACGAGAACCATGGCAAGATCATCAACAAGAGACGCTTTGACAAAGTGATTGATCTGCTAGTCGAGGAAAAACCATCGAAGCTGGTCAAGGACCGGCTGGCTGGCGCCTATGTCATCGATACCAGCCACTCAGAGCTCACAGAAGCTGAGATCTGGAGCATCTATACAACCCTTACCAAAGTTGAAGATGCATTCCGTGCCCTAAAGAGCGATCTCGGTCTCAGACCCGTTTACCACCAGCTGGCCAGACGAACAGCTGCACATCTTTTCATTTCGGTACTTGCCTATCACATACTTTGTGCCATTGAACTCACTCTCCGGTCCCAAGGTGACAAACGACGCTGGTCAACTGTAAATGAGGAACTCTCCACCCACATGAGAACGACGATAGTTCTAACCAACGACAAAGGCGTTGTCTATCACCTTCGCCACTCCGGTGCTCCAGAGTCAAATCAAAAAGAGATCTACCGACTTCTCGGAATCAAAGACACTCTTCCACGCATAAAGACGATTGCGACACATTTGTAGTGTCCAATTGAATAACGACAACTCGTCTAGCTGGATCAATGGGTTGATTTTCGGAAACTTGGGCTAAGGCATCTGGAGCAGTCGCAGCACTCGTAAACCCAAGATATACGTCTCCAACCTGTTCAGCTTGTGGGCACGGACAAGACGAGAACCGCGAGAGCCAAGTGGTCTTTTGCTGTAAGTCCTGTGGGCATAGAGAACATGCGGACGTAAATGCCACTAAGAACGTTCTTGCCACAGGACTTGCGGTCACAACGCGTGGAGGACACCTGGTAACAGACCCAGTGAAACGCGAACTGCCAAGGAGCATCAGCTCCTCGGGAATCCCCCGATTCATCCATGGGGAGGAAGTCAAAATTGTTCTCCAGAAAGTCCTGTCTTGCGATCTGCCCGAGTTCCCAAGCCTTCCCTGCCGACGTGACAGCCTTTGGCCAGCTAAAGAAATGCCACTAACACCTCAGTAGTGCCAGCTCAATGAGAATCCCTTTGGGCAGCAACCCCTTTTGCGGCTTCGAATAGCTTGTGCATTTCACCTAGAGTCTCCGCGAGATCCACACTCGCAGAATCTCGCAAACCTGGAAGAATAAGTTCATTTTCCCTGGCAACATGATCCGAAAACAATGATAAAAACCGATTGGCGTGCTCTTTAGCTTCGGCTTCAGTTGAAGAACTCTTCAGTTGCGCAAGCTCATCCACCAGGGTCTTGTGTTCTTGGGTCATCTGCTCTATGAGTTCTGTAAGTCCGAGGTCCCTCGTGGCGGCTTCATAGATGGAAAGCTCTTCGGCAATAGCGTGAGGCACCACCTCTGAACCAAGGTAGTGAATCAAGTCCGCCTTTGCAAGCTCCTCGGGCTCGCCGTTGTCAACCATCAGCTTTGTTAGGCGAGTGACCTCTCCAACAAGTATCGCATGGTGAGCAACTATAGCATTGAAGGCCTCTTTCTCTGTAGTAACCATTTCGTGCCTGCCTTTGAATCTAGATCTCCAACAACTGACTTCTCTAATGTCTATTTTCCAGTCTAAACTAGAAAAACATCGCGGGAAAGATCCAATGTGCGTAAAGGGATTTGAATCAACCCACGAATGCTCAGCGATGCAAAATGCCATCAGGCTTTCAACTCGAATGCGGATGCCATGTGAATGGTCATCTGTCAAGCGGACTCCAGCGCCTGTCCGGTTTCTCATTCGGGCTTTGGTACTCGTGGCAAAACAGCGAAGCTGACAATCAAATGGATGAGACACAGTCGTAAGGATCAGGTGGATGGCAATCCTGCAACCGCAGATGGAGTAGATGGCTCAAAAGGCAAATATGACAGATTCAAACATTGAAATAATCCGGGTCTACGATGACCCCGGTCGCTCAGGAGACGAGCAGAGAGTATTAGTGGATCGCCTGTGGCCCAGAGGCCTGAAAAAGGACGCCGTCGATTTTGATGAATGGGCCAAGGACGTTGCCCCGAGCACAGAGCTGCGCCGCTGGTATGGGCATGTTCCAGAACGCTTTGATGAGTTCGCCGATCGCTACAAACAAGAGCTGGCTGCTCAGCCAGCGGCGGCAATCGTCTCACGGCTGCGTCATGAAGCTGGTGCTGGACGACTGATTCTTTTGACCGCCACTCGTGACGTGGCGCACTCGGGTGCCGCAGTGCTCCGGGGGGTACTTCAGCAGAGCCGGCCCTGAGCGTGGGAGACTGCAGCTTCGTCATTGCAGCACCAGACTCCTTCCGCCTTAATCTCACCGTGTGGGCACTGCGCCGCAGGCCTCACAATATGATCGACTGCTGGGATGGCCAGGCATGGCAGCGGATGCTTCAGACCGCCGACGGCCCTATGGAACTGACCGTGACCCAGGAGCAGAAAGAAGGCCTGCGGTTGCTCGCAAGCGTCGACCGGCCCGGAATTGAACCCAGTTCTGCAATGCTCGCCGAGGCCGAGCGCACTGTGATCCGAATGCTGGGACTCGATATTCGCATGGATGGCTTTTATGCGCTCGCGAAACGTGACCAGCGTCTTTCTCTGCTCGCACGAAAATTCATCGGCATGCGTCCTCCCCGCTTTCCGAGCACCTTTGAAGCGCTCGTCAACGCAGTGGCCTGCCAACAACTCTCACTCACGGTCGGAATCCACCTCCTGAATCGTCTTGCATTGCACTTTGGCGTCACCTCACCAATGAGTGGAGTGCCCGCATTCCCAAGTGCTCAGCAACTGGCAGACGCTGATCCCGCTGCACTGCGAACACTCGGCTTCAGCGGAGCAAAGGCAAAGACGCTTGTAAGACTAGGGCAAAAGGTCACCAGCAACGAGATAGATCTTGAGGCGCTCGACCACTCGGACGACCATGTCGCCCGTGACACACTCATTGGATTGCCAGGCATTGGACGCTGGAGCGCGGAGTACACCCTTTTGCGGGGGCTGGGTCGACTCGAGATCCTTCCCGGCGACGACGTGGGCGCACTGAACAACCTTAGGCGCCACTTCAATCTGGCCTCGGATAGCGGATACGACGCAGTCATCGCGCTGTCCCGCGAATGGTGGCCCTACGGCGGACTCGTCTACTTTCACCTGCTTCTGAACCGCCTAGCCGACGAAGGGTGCCTTGAGCCTTGCGCTGGCATCTGAAAAACATGGCCGAACTGCAATGAGTGACGCCAAGAAACCTTTGCCTGACGAGGACATTGCGCCCAAACTAGTTCCAGATCCTCGAGACTGAACGAGATCTTGCATTAGCAACCTCGTCTTTTCGCGAGAACAAGTTGGCAATTTCCACCACCTCATCGCTCACCGTCTTGGTCCGCGATGCCCTTCGACCAGAAACGCAGTCGAAAGCCGGTGGTTCACGCAATGGCTCACCGACACTCTGGACAATCAGCCGGTCCATGCCTGGCTGGCAAGTCACCGAGGATCAACCGAGGCCCAGACGGCCATCTCAGGTAGCGCCAAGTCCAGTTGACAAGCACTACCACACGATTACGAAAGCCGATCAGATAAACGAGATGGAGCAGCAACCATGCAAACCAGCCAAGGGTTCCGCGCACCGATAACCCGCTGCGCAGTTGGGCGACGGCCGAGCGACGCCCGATTGTCGCCATCATCCCTTTGTCGCGATATACAAAGCTTGTCGTAGGGCAGCCTTGAATTATGTTGAGAATCTGACGGGAGGCGTGGTCGCCGGATTGCATTGCAACTTGGGCTATCTGGGGCAAGAGCATCAGCTCGCTTCTATCCCTGGAGGATCGATTCTTCTGAGAGCTGCCCGAGCCGGTAATAGCAGCGGCATCACCAATCACAAAAACCTCAGGGTTTTCCCGGAGCGAGAGATCTTCACCGACCACCACTCGTCCCCCTGGACCTTGGTTTGGAAGGCCGGACGCTATCGTGCCGTCAACAGTGACTCCGGCTGCCCATATCACCAACGCCGCACCAATTTTCTCGCCACCTCTCAAAGTGACACCTTCTGCCGAAACGGCCTCAACAGGAACTCCCAGCCGGATCTCCACGCCTTCTCTGCGCAGGCGGCGCTCTGCATAAGCGCTTGCCACAGGTGAAAACCCCGGCAACAATCGCTCTTGCGAATCTAAGAGTACAACTCTGGCACGTTGAGGATCGATGGGCAGGCAGTCGTGGCTGATGGCAATGTCAATCAGTTCTGCCATGGCCCCGGCGGTCTCTACTCCAGTCGGGCCTGCGCCGACCACGACGATGACCGGCGCAACAGCTGCTTCCGATGCAAAAGTATCGGCCCTTTCCAAAACCGCCAGAACCTGGTTGCGTACCCATCGGGCATCGTCGAGTGTATAAAGGAATAAGGCGTGCTCCCTTACGCCGGGCACGCCAAACACGGCTGCAGCAGCACCACTCGCCACAACGAGATAGTCGTAATCGAGCGTGAGGCCACGATCCAGACGGACCGCACGCGCAGGAAGGTCGAGCCCTGCCACTTTAGCGTGTATGAATCGTACATTTGGAGTCCTGCGGAAAATTGTTCGAACGGGGTAGGCGACGTCTGCAGAATCAAGGCCAGCTGTGGCCACCTGATAAAGCAATGGTTGAAAGGTGTGATAGTTGTGCTGATCTACTACTTTGACTTCGACAGGCGCGCCAGCAAGCCTCCGGGCGGCTGCCAGACCAGCAAAACCTGCACCCACTATTACTACGCGGAATACCATTTTTCGTAAATTCTTCTAGTCACCACTAGACATATTAGGTTATATCGTGTTACGATACAACTTCAAATAGCTCGCTCATGTAAGACATTCATCAAAAGCAGCTGGAATAGCGAAAACGCGTGACTCTCGGTAGTGCCATCGATAACAGGGTCGTCACGCCAGCAAGTGAATCTTCTGAGCCATGTCGACTTCGACTGGGGGAGGTTGTTGAATGAGTATCTCTTGGCCCGTAGCTCGCCAGATCTTGAAAAGAGATCTTCTCGGACGTGGCCCATCGGCTCAGTCCCGCACAACGTCCATGCTCGAACCGCGCACCAAGACCGCCGATGAGGTAGTCAAATCCATCTGTCCCTTCTGTGCGGTTGGCTGCGGGCAAAATGTGTACGTGAAAGATGGCGCTGTGACTCAGATCGAGGGCGACCCCGACTCGCCGGTGAGCCTCGGCCGGCTGTGTCCAAAAGGTGCAGCGTCCAAGCAGCTAGTCACTAGCCCCGATCGCTTGGACAAGGTCCACTACCGTCGACCCTTTAGCAACCACTGGGAAGAGCTAAGCCTCGACCAAGCCATGAACATGATCGCAGAGCGCGTCATCAAGACCAGGAAAGAGACTTGGCAGTGGACCGATGAGCAGGGGCGGCGTGTCCGGCGAAACTTGGGCATTGCGAGCCTGGGAGGAGCAACCCTCGACGACGAGGAGAACTACCTCATGAAAAAGCTTTACACAGCCCTTGGCACCATACAGATCGAGAACCAGGCACGCATCTGACACTCAGCAACCGTGCCCGGTCTGGGTACATCCTTTGGACGTGGAGGTGCCACTACTTTCCCTCGCGACCTCGTCAACTCCGACTGCATCGTCATTGAGGGTTCTAACATGGCAGAGTGCCATCCCGTTGCCTTCCAGTGGGTGGTCGAAGCAAAAAAGCGTGGCGCCACTATTGTCCACGTCGACCCACGCTTCACTCGCACCAGTGCGCTGGCGGACATCTTCGTACCGCTGCGTGCCGGCACAGATATCGCATTGCTCGGTGCTCTGGTAAACCATGTGCTGACTAACGACCTCTGCTTCAAGGAGTACGTCGCTGCCTACACAAATGCCTCTTCCATTGTGAGCGAGGGCTTCAAGGATACTGAAGACCTGGAAGGGCTTTTCAGCGGCTTCGATCAAGACGGGCACTTCTACGACCCTTCGAGCTGGCAGCTGACCGGGGAGCACGACCCTGCTCTTTCTGATCCCCGTTGCGTCTACCAGGTGCTGAAGCGCCATTTCGCAAGATATACGCCAAAAATGGTCAAAGAGGTTTGCGGAATCCCCGAAGAGCTATTCTACAAAATCGCCGACGCATTGACGAGCAACAGCGGCAAAGAGCGAACCAGCGCATTCGTTTACTCGGTCGGCTGGACCCAGCATACCGTAGGGGTCCAATACATCCGAACAGCCGCAATCCTTCAGCTCCTCCTCGGCAACATGGGTCGACCAGGTGGAGGGATCATGGCTCTGCGAGGACACGCCAGCATCCAGGGGGTTCAAC
>JAKBSX010000001.1 GCA_021844725.1 Actinomycetes bacterium
AAACAAAATTCACCCCCTTCTATCTTCATGAAAATGGTGTGCTGGTTGAGCACGAGCATTGGCCTTACGAAGGAAGTGACTCATTCGAGGACTCACCATGGATGCGGGGATCGCTCAGATACGAGAGCCCGGCTTTTGTGGAAGAAACCGAAGTAGTTGGCCCAATTCGCCTCAAGCTCTTCGCCGCAACGACAAGCACCGACATTAATTGGATCGTCTCACTCCTTGAAATTGACTCCGAGGGTAATGAACGAATCCTAACTAAAGGTTGGCTAATGGGCTCTCACCAAGAACTGGATTTAGAAAAGACAACACCTTGGGAGCCCGTCCACACCCACTCCCATAACGAGCCATTGGCACCAAAAAAGATCTATGAATTTGACATAAAGATAGTTCCTACAGCCAACCTCTTCCGAGCGGGCTCAAAAGTTGGATTGAAGATCAGTTGTGCCGATAGCCCACCTAAGACTCCACTTGAGAGAATTGGAACTTGAAGCTTGACCAGGACTGCCATATCCAGAGTTACTGTCTTCCACAATGAAGACTATCCATCGTACCTCTTATTGCCGATTACAAAGGGAAACGTCCTTAGCACCTATTATTCAGGGGGCGTATCTGTAGGGAACTAAACCGCCCCCACACAAACAGTTCGACAGAATTAGATCGGGAGCAATGTCAAAGGAACATCGATATTGAAAGAGCGAGTGCCTAATTTAATCTGCCATGCACCAATCCTGTGCAGATCGTGAGCACAATCCAGATCATACCATTCCTGGGTGCCATTTGTGGCATCCGTCAATAGCTGGCGTTTGCCTGTCTCCTACACTTTATAATCAGTCCTGCTAAAATCGAATTCCGGCAGCATCCCGTTAGCAATTGGCGGATTGAGCCATCGACAAGCGAGAGGGCATTACCTGTAATCATCGGGCACACATGGAGAAGAGTTAATCTAGCCGAACCGTGTTGTGGCATTAATGCAATTGGGAGAGGCATGAGCCCCTCCCAATTTGACATCCAATCAATTACTTACTTTAGAAATCGTCCATGCCGTGAGCAGGCGCAACCGGAGGCTTCTCCTCAGGCTTTTCCACTACCACTGCTTCGGTTGTAAGGAACAGAGCTGCAATCGAAGCTGCATTCTGAAGCGCCGAGCGTGTAACCTTCACTGCGTCGATAACACCGGCATCAACCAGGTTTTCGTAAACGCCAGTTGCAGCGTTGAGTCCTTCAGATGGATTTGACAATCCCTTGACTCTTTCTACTACAACTCCGCCCTCAAGGCCGGCATTCACCGCAATCTGCTTCAGTGGCTCTTCAACGGCTTTGGCAACGATCCTTGCCCCTGTTGCCTCATCGTCTGAAAGCTTTTCCGCAGTTGCAAGAATTGCTCCCTGTGAACGAAGTAACGCTACGCCACCTCCGGGAACCACACCCTCTTCAATCGCAGCTTTGGTCGTAGAAACCGCATCTTCGATTCGATGCTTCTTCTCCTTGAGCTCAACTTCTGTGGCTGCGCCAACTTTAATGATTGCGACACCACCAGATAGCTTGGCAAGACGCTCTTGCAGCTTCTCACGGTCGTAGTCTGAGTCGGTGTTCTCGATTTCAGTCTTGATCTGGCTGATCCTGGCTTTGATGTCAGCTTCGGAACCAGATCCTTCGATCACCGTGGTCTCATCCTTGGTAACTTCAATTCTGCGAGCGTGTCCCAACAGATCCAAAGTTACGCTCTCTAGTTTGAGTCCGACCTCTTCGGTAATCACCTGGCCACCAGTAAGTATGGCGATATCCTGAAGCATTGCCTTTCTTCTATCGCCAAATCCCGGGGCTTTTACCGCTACCGATTTGAAGGTGCCACGAATCTTGTTTACAACCAGAGTCGCCAACGCCTCACCTTCGACATCCTCAGCAATAATTACAAGCGGCTTACCGCTTTGCATTACTTTCTCGAGGATGGGCAGAAGGTCACGAACATTGGAAATCTTCGACCCGTAAATAAGAATGTAAGGATCGTCCAAGGTAGCTGACATGGACTCTGGATCGCTGACGAAATAGGGCGAAATGTAGCCCTTGTCAAAGCGCATACCTTCCACAAGATCCATTTCCATGCCGAATGTGTTGGATTCTTCAACTGTGATGACCCCGTCTTTGCCGACTTTTTCGATCGCCTCTGAGATCATCTCACCGATTTCGGAATCAGCCGCAGAAATGGAAGCCACTTGGGCAATCTGGCTTTTGGACTCAGTCTCTTTGGCGATTTGCTTCAAGGAGTCAACTGCAGCCTCGACCGCCTTTTCGATTCCGATCTTCAGGGACATTGGGTTTGCTCCTGCCGCAACATTGCGCAAACCTTCGTGAACCATTGACCATGCCAGCACAGTGGCGGTGGTTGTCCCGTCACCGGCAACGTCATCGGTCTTTTTCGCGACTTCCTTGACTAATTCCGCCCCAATTTTCTCGAATGGGTCTTCGAGGTCGATCTCCTTTGCGATCGATACCCCGTCATTGGTGATAGTGGGTGCTCCCCACTTCTTTTCAAATACCACGTTGCGGCCTTTAGGGCCGAGAGTAACTCGTACTGCGTCAGCGAGTTGGTTCATACCCTTCTCGAGTGACCTACGAGCCTCTTCATCAAATGTAATCAACTTAGCCATACGATGGTTCCCTCCGTTGGGTTCCTTTTAGCACTCTCGATACTAGAGTGCTAATAGCACTTCACGTTAGATCATAATTCGTTCATAGCGAGCTTTGGCCAGATTTTTTACAGATTATTTCGCAATTTGCCGAACTATGGAAAATAACTTGGCCTAAGAGGCTAAAAAGATCCTCCGGCCACTGCCGGAACGATAGAAATCACCTGGTTGGGTTGCACCTCTGTATTTAGGCCTTCCAAAAATCTAACGTCCTCGTCAGCAAGAAATACATTTACAAACCTTCGCAGCGCACCTGATTCATCGAAGATTCGCTCTCCTAAACCGGGGAACTGGGTATCTATTGCTTTCAGGACTTCCCCGACGGTAGAGCCTTCCACCTTTAACTCTGATTCTCCACCTGTCAAAGATCTAAGCTGCGTAGGTACCCGAACTGTCGTTTCCATTATTGATGACTCCTTTGTGACTCATAAACCTTTTTGAATGCCTCTAGGGTCGGCTGGATTACGTAAGTGGGACCTTCTGTATCCGCCAGCGCCTCAACCGTCTTTAGCCCGTTGCCAGTAATGTAAGCCACCACTTTTTCCTCCGGTCTGACCACACCTTCATTCACCAACCTGGCCAAAGTGGCAATAGTGACACCACCTGCAGTCTCAGCGAAGATACCCTCTGTGCGGGCCAAAAGCCCCATAGCTTCAACCACTTCCTGGTCGGTCACGGAACCAAAACCACCACCGGTCTTGCGAACCACGTCAAGAGCATAAAATCCATCAGCAGGATTTCCAATTGCCAGGGATTTTGCTATCGTGTCTGGTTTTACCGGCTTTATATAGTCGTGGCCGGACTGAAAGGCAGTTGCGACCGGGGAGCATCCAGCGGCCTGGGCGCCGGAAATCCTCACGTGTGGCTCTTCTTCAAGCAAACCAACCTTGTATAACTCATTGAAGCCCTTATGGATCTTGGTCAGTTGGCTTCCAGATCCAACCGGGACGACTACGTGGTCTGGCGCCTGCCAGCCCAACTGCTCCGCGACTTCATAGGCCAAAGTCTTTGATCCTTCGGAGTAGTACGCCCTAACGTTCACATTGACAAAAGCCCAGGTGGGTTCCTCGGATGCAAGTTCGGCACACAAACGGTTCACGTCATCGTAATTACCATCGATAGCTATTACGTTTCCACCAAAAATCGAAGTACAGATTATCTTCGCCTGCTCGAGATTGGCGGGAATGAATACATACGACTCCATTCCCGCCCAGGCAGCGTGAGCGGCAACCGAATTGGCAAGGTTACCAGTAGAGGCACAGGCAGCAACCTTAAGCCCCAGCTCCCGAGCCTTTGAAAGCGCCACTGAAACTACACGATCTTTGAATGATCCGGTTGGATTAACGGTGTCATTTTTCAGCCACAGGTCACTGAGGCCAAGCTCTTTGCCCAGATTTTCCGCCTTTACCAGAGGCGTATATCCAACCCCCAAAGATACATAATCGGTGCCTTCAACAGGCAACAGGTCGGCATAACGCCAAATGGTTGCCGGTCCATGCTCGATCTTTTCCCGGGAAATGGATTTGGCAATAGCCTCGTAATCATACGCTACTTCCAGGGGTCCAAAGCAGTACTCACAGACGTGCAGCGCCTCAATTGGGTAGGTCTTATGACACTCACGACACTTCAAAGATTGAACAAAAGCCACGCAAATCTCCTCATCGATCGGGCTTTGGCACCTGGCAGGCGACTGCTGGTTGCCGCGGTATCATAGGGCCCGTCCCTAAACCGCTCTTGATGATGTCTCAATTAATGCTAAATGATAATCGGATACATGAATTGTAACGACATCAAATTTCCCAAAATTCCCTGAATACCTTTCAAATCTGATTTTTTCTTCAGCTGAACCATCTATTTGGCAGGTATTTGACAGAAAATGGCAAATAGTTTGGCAATTCAGACAAAGATAAAAGGGTGGAATTTTCATTAGATCAGGACTACCGAAACTTTATGGAAATGGCCAAAGAAAACAAAATTTCGGTCATTATCCCCGCCAGAAACGAAGAGAAAACGGTTGGAAAGATCGTTTCAGCACTCGTAAGCAGATACTGCCTAGCAGACAACCAGGTCATCAACCTCATAGTCATCGATGATCACTCAGATGACGCAACAGCGGAAATAGCAAAAAAGTTTGGGGCAAAGGTGGTTTCCAGGTCTGACCCAAATAAGTCAAACGGAAAAGCAGAAACCGTTTTAGAAGGAATCACTCAATTTCCAAGTGATATCTACGTGCTATTTGATGCTGATGTATCAAATTTCTCCCCGATTTGGCTCGAACAGTTGTGTAAGCCCTTGGAAGATCCTTCGGTTGTGCTTTCGAAAGCCACTTATCAGAGACCGATAACAAATCCGGATTCAAACACTGAAAGATTCTTTGAAGGCGGCCGGGTAACAGAACTGGTAGCCAGGCCCCTGCTGTCTCTTTTCTTTCCTGAACTGGCCAAGTTTGGCCAGCCGTTATCCGGAGAGGTCGCATTCAGGCACAACCTGATAGAGTCATCATCCTTTTCGGCTGGATATGGGATTGATGTGGGCATATTGATAGATGTCTATCTAAAGTTCTCGATAGGTTCGATTCAGGAGGTCGACCTTGGACAGCGAACCCACAGTCATCAGGATCTAAGCTCACTGTCATCACAGGCGCTTCAGGTAGCCTCCGCAATAATGCAAAGGGCAGGGATTGACATAACATCAGCGCCAGGTTACGAAAGGATAGTCAGACCGGGTAGTCCGGATGAAAAAGTACCATTAAACGAACTCAGGATCCGCTAGGTTCACCCAGAACTTTCCGAAGCACTTTACTGATCGCAGTTTGAGTTGAGTTCCAAGCTAATTCGTATCCAGCCTCAGAAACAAGTGAATAGAACCGGGAACTGTCGGGGAGCCGGGAATATATATCGGGATCGATATCGCCTGTGAGTACCAGATAGGGGATGGACCTATCTATACATAGAGCGACTACCCCTCCAACCACCTTTCCGTTGAAACTCTGATCGTCCAAATAACCCTCACCAGTGATCACTAGCGAAGCTTCATCCAGGGCTTCATGGAGACCGTTGACCTCCGACACCAAATCAAACCCAGACACAATTGTCCCGCCAATTGCGGCCAATCCCCCCGCCAGCCCTCCAGCGGCTCCGGCGCCAGGGATCTTAGAAATGTCGACTCCAAAGCGAGTCCGGTAGGTTTTTTCAAGTGCCTGCAGCCTCCGCGATAGCAGTTCAATCTGAGATGGTGAAGCACCTTTCTGGCCGGCAAACTCGACTGCGGCTTGGCTAAAGCGAGTCTGAACATCGACCGCTACTATAAGTTCCACCCCAGCTAGCCTTGATATCGGCTCCAACGCTTCAATGGCCCCCATACCTCCGTCTGTGGTTGCTGATCCTCCACATCCAACGATTATCCGCTTGGCTCCGGCAAAGACAGCATCCCTGATAAGCTCTCCGACTCCTTTAGTGGTTGCTGTCAGCGGTTGATTAAATTCCGGTCCTCCCACCAAGGAAAGTCCTATTGCTGCAGCAGATTCAATGATCGCTTGAGATCCATCCAGTTTGTAGTCCGAAGTAATTCTTCTTCCATCCGCACCCGTCACCTTCGCTGATCTGACAACTCCGTCAAAAACCGAGAGCAGCCCCTCACCGCCATCTGACATCGGTAATTTCATCACTGAATTACCACACTCCAGAAAGTACTGAGAAATCCATTCAGCTATTTCGGGAGCGGAAGCTGTCCCCCTGAATTTATCCGGAGCAATGACTACCTTATCTCCCGCCATTACTCAGTCTCACCTGGACTTAACACCTGGTCCCTTGCAGCAGGGTAGATGATCAGCTGAGTACAACGGAATTCTGCCATAACCCGGCCTGTATTGACACTTTTGATTTGACTATCCCACACCTGAGTGGTCCGCCCCAAGTGGATCGCAGTTGCTACTCCAGAAACTGTGCCCAGGGTAGTGGTTGAAAGAAAATTTGATTTCAACTCGATGGTAGTAAAGGTTTGCGCCCCCTTCGGGAGCGACAGCTGACACCCAACACCGCAAAGTGTGTCAGCCAGTGCAACTATTGAACCGGCATGAAGATAACCATTTGGAGCCAGATGTCTATTGTCGATTTCAAACGAACCGGAGATTATTCCTTTGTCGAAATTAGTTATCTCAATACCAAGAGCACCAAGCATTCCATAGCTATTCAGTGAAAAGAGCATTTCTTGAGTGAGAGGCAATTTGAAACTAGAGTCAGAAAAAGACATGAATTTAGCCTAATAGGTCATCGATAATTCAAAAAACCAGAATCTCAACTTAACAACGACCGGGTTTGTTAACTGTTCGGGAATGTCTTCGTGTAGACCCCTAGCCCAAGCTGCCCGCAGACCTTAGTTTGACTAAAAAACTAATTGGCCTTGTCGGTACCCAGCACGATATTTAAATCTGATGGTTGGACCGGGGGGATCGGAGTTGAAAAAGATAATGGCTTTACCGACGAAGTGCCAAGTCCAATAACAACTGCCAACTGGTCCGCCTGTTTGAGATACCCCGGTGAATAATAGATAGACGTTACGCTGGCATCTTGGATACTTGCATTAGTGGGTGCAACGACATCGTATCCATCCTGGGCCAGTTGATTAGTCATCTTGCCAGCAGCCCCAGCCACCGTCGTACCATTGAAAACTCTCACTGTGATAAGAGAATTGGCCGAGGAGGAAAGTGCCTGGTTAGATACCGATCCCGATGAACTCGCAGTTGTGGATGGACTTGCTCCACTGGAAGAATTCGCCGACGGTGCCACTGTTTGGGGTAGCACCACCTGGTCCGGAGTACTTGAACTGCTGGAGCGGGAACTTTGCCCACCGTTAGAAACTGAATTTGCAAAAGTGGTGGATGTTGTCGATTTGGGTGAGGAATTGACAGACGTTTTATCCGATGTCTTTTGAGTTGAAGGTAGCGAAGAAAATGCTTTGATGGCAAGGAGTGCTATAGCGAGAATAAGAATTGCACCTTTGCCTGCCGCCTTAGAGGATAATTGTTTCTTTTTATGAAGCGCAGCCTGCTCTCGCTGAACCCTCATCCGCCCCGCTGTTGTCGAGCGAGGTGACGACCTGCGAGCTGTAGCCCCGGATGACCGTGATCGACTTGCACCTGCAGAACCAGTCCTCCTTGGATCTGAAGCGCTGGAACTTCGGGAAGACCTACCGCTGCTGGCCAAGTCAAACTCCTCTCAAAGACTAGTTCAGACACACAAAGGGCCGAATGATACTTAAAATATAGCCGAATGACGGATATGTAATTACACATTTGTTTATGTATTTGGCGGTTTGCTACCATATCCAAGCGAGAGGGCACCGTCCTTTAGGGCGGTGGTGAATTGCCAATTATGCATCTGGTCGGTTCTGTTGTTCGATGTATTGGCGTAACACCGAAAGAGGTGCCCCGCCGACAGACCCAGCAAAGTAGGAGCCAGACCAGAGTTTATTTGCACGCCAGTAGTGTCGCTGTAGTTCAGGGAACTCTTGTCTAAGTCGCCGAGCGGAAACCCCTTTCAGGCTGTTCACTAATTTAGATACTGAAACCTTCGGGGGGAAATTCACCAGCAAGTGTACGTGGTTCGATTCTCCGTTGAATTCAACCAATTCACACTCAAAGTCGGAGCACACGGAACCCATAATTTCACTCATTCGATCTAGATGAGCGCTTTTGAATACAGGATGGCGGAATTTTGTAACGAATACCAAATGGACATGCATGGCAAACACACAGTGTCTACCGGCTCTAATGTCTTGCAGTTGCGCCATAAACCAACTATAATGGAAACCGTGAGCGAGACCGTACTCCGATATCGATATCGGGCCTACCCTGGACATGAGGAAACCATTGCTTTATCTCGTACCTTCGGCTCTTGCCGAGTGATTTACAATGATGTGATTGCAACCCGGGAATATGCATATAGTCATGGGCTCCCATTCCCAACATCTGGTGAACTGAGCCGTACTCTGATCACCAAAGCAAAACAGTCACCCGATCCGAGCGTGGTTAAGTGAAGTAAGCTCTGTCGCTCTCCAACAGGCGCTAGCCGATGCAGATACCGCCTACAAGAACTTCTTTCGGTCAAGGAAGAAAGTGGGGAACAACAGTAGAAGAGTCGGACACCCAAAGTTCAAATCCAGGCACGATTCCCGCCAAACAGTACGCTTCACCGCCAACGCTCGGTTCAAGGTAGAGGTGGTCCACCAGCGCCAAGCGGTAATCACTCTGCCCAAGATTGGCCGTATCCCCTTTGTCCTGTCTCAACCACTTCCGTCTATTCCATCGAGCATCACTGTCATTCGGGAGGCTGATGGGCGCACCTATCTATCATTTGTGGTGCGTGTTCAGAATGAAGAGGCTCTAAAGACAAATTGTGTTTGCGGTATAGACCAAGGCCTTTCTACCTATGCCACTGTCTACAGCGTCGATAATTTTACCGGAGACCAAACAGATTTTCAGATTGACACTCCAGCATTTCTCCGTCGCAAGGCTCGTGCTCTAGCACGGTCACAACGCTCTTTGTCCCGCAAGAAAAAGGGTTCGAAGAACAGGGCTAAAGCAATAACACGTGTAGCTGTAGTTAATCGCAAAGTGCGAGAAGCCAGGCTTGATCACGCTCATCAACAGACAGCCAAGATGATTGCCAATCACGACTTTATCGCGGTAGAAGATACACCTGTTGCAGCCATGGCTCGCACTAAGTTGGCGAAGTCGGTTTACGACCAGGGGGTGGCACAGTTCCTGCGTCTACTGAAAGAAAAGGCCGAACGTCAAGGGAAGACCCTTGTAAAGATAGACCGCTTCTTCCCCTCTACGCAGATGTGTTCCTCATGTAAGGAGATAACGGGACCTAAAGGAATAACTGAGTTAAGGATCCGTCATTGGATCTGTAGTGAATGCGGCGCTTCTCATAATAGAGACATGAACGCTGCACGCAATATCCTTGTCGAGGGTTTGCGCCTGCTCGCTTTTGAGCAATCCAGTATGGTCGCCGACGGACGGTCGGAGACTGAAAACGCCTGTGGAGCCGACGTAAGACCAGTAGCAATACTGGCAGTTGACGAGGAAGCCGATATCGACAAGGAAGCAGGAAGAGAATGCGAGAACCAGCAATTATGTCCGGCCTAAGCAGACTCGAGAATCTTCGTCCTTTAGGGCGGGGAGATCGTCAATGTTGGCTCTGATGGTAGATCTATATTAAAAAATGGATCAGTTTCGGCTCAACGTCAGTCTTTTGTACGCCAACATATAAACTCGTTGGCCTAGCCGGTGTGGCGCAGCTGGTAGCGCAGGCGATTTGTAATCGTCAGGTCGTCGGTTCGAGTCCGACCACCGGCTCTCACAGGGATCGGTTGAAAATCGATTCCTGGCTAGTTTTCCGCTGGCAAGTCCAGGCTGGACCGAGTCCTCGCCACTTCAAACATTGCCAGCGCTGCTGCATTTGATACGTTGAGTGACGGTATGTGACCATACTGTGGAATCGATGCCAAAAGATCACAACGCTGTCTTACCAATGGAGCTAGACCCTTTCCTTCAGCCCCAAAAACCAGTACCACCGGCTGGTCATACAGAGTGACCTGGTATATCGACTGATCCGCTTCAGCATCCAGTCCAACGGACCAGACTCCCGCTTTTGAAAGTTCCTGCAGGGCCGCGGGTACTCCAGGAACCATAGAAAAACGTAAATGCTCTATTGCACCAGCGGCAGACTTAGTTGCTGCTGGAGTTACGTGCACTGACCGGTGCTCAGGCAAAATTACCCCCGTCACCCCTGCACACTCGGCGCTACGAAGTATCGCTCCCAGATTGTAAGGATCGGTCACGCCGTCTAAAAGGATCAAAAATGGCTTGACGCCTTTTCTGATTTTTATCAGCTCTTCGAGCGGCGTCTCTTGCAGCCTTTCCGCGAATGCTATGATCCCCTGCGAACCCTCAGATCCGGCAGTGGCGTCCAATTTGGTGCGAGAAACTGAAATTATAGGCACCCGCTGATGGAATGCAAGTTCTGAAATCTCTTCCACAATTCCAACTCGATCCACCGAATCAGACAGCCAAATTTCTTTCACTCGTCTATTTTTCGCCAGTAGCAGCTCTTTGACCGCTTGACGTCCCTCAACCTGCTCTCCGCCCAGAGTCCGCTCCCTGGGAATGAACGCCTTCTTTTCTACGCCTCTTACGATTTGAGGCCGTTGTCCACGGAAACTCTTTGCCTGATTCAGTTTCGGTGCCCCTCTTTGCCCTTTGGCCATTTTTTAATTCAACCTTCCTTGTCTGGACGCCACAGTAGTGCACTTGCCAGTGCTGCTATCCCCTGGTTGGCCCCTAATGCTCCGATTGACTCAGGACTCTTTGCTTTCACTTCGACCGGCCCCCCCAATACTTCGGTGACAGTCTTTGACATAGCAGGCAAAAACTCAGCCAGTCTTGGCTGCTGCGCAATGACGGTGACATCGGCATTTACAAGTTCCCAGCCCAAATCGGTCACCATCTGCATACATTTGGACAACAATATGAGACTGTCCGCACCTTGAAACTCCGGATTTCCTGGCGGGAAATGATCGCCAATCCCTCCCAGTCCCACGGCACCCAATACTGCATCGGCCAGAGCATGGCATACCACATCAGCGTCTGAGTGCCCCAGTAGACCAAAGCCCTTTGCCACTTCAACGCCGGCAAGTTTCAAAACCCTGTTCTGATCGGTTGACACTGGATGAATATCAAAGCCGTTACCAATCCTAAGTTGGGGAGATCTAGTCAATGATCCGGTCCTTAAGTAGGTGCGATGCTCTATCCAAATCTTCCATGGTGGTTATTTTAAAGTTGCTGGTCTCTCCCGGAATGACATCTACTGGAACTCCTATCATCTCAGCCAACTGGGCGTCATCAGTTGCGTCTAATCCGGACCTGTGGGCCTCAACCAAAACCAACTTAGAAAAGCCCTGAGGAGTCTGGGTGAGGAAAAGCCTTGATCGGTCAGCAGTTCGGACCACCCGACCATCTTCCACTTCTTTGATGGTGTCAGAAACCGCCACTACTGGCACCACAGCTGTGCTCCCATGCTCCAATTTAGACAAGATTTCCAGATAGAGATTTCCACTGGCAAGCGGACGCGCAGCATCGTGGACTAGGACAAAGTCAACATCTTCTGGGAGCGCTTCTAACCCGATTCTTACCGAACCCGATCGGGTATCTCCCCCATCAACCACCATGTCAGCCTCCAAACTGCCGAAATCCACAGTTGGGGTCTTAACACAAACTACATAATCTACAAAAGGCCTGGCTATGGACAGGGAAATATCCACTATCCGCCGACCTTCAAGAAGCTCAAGCTGCTTGAGTCCACCAAACCTTGTGCCCGTGCCGGCCGCAACTATAATCGCAGCCACTTTAATTCTCATTGGTGAGCTCCTACAACAAGGTGCACAACTTTCATGGTCGACTTTAAATTTGAAAAGTTCTGGCTTTGGTTACGGGAGAGCCGAGTTGAGCTTCATCTCAGCTTCTTCTTCACTCACACTGCAAGCAAAGGTAAGCTCAGAAATCAATATCTGTCGTGCTCTTGTCAGCATTCGCTTTTCACCGGCAGATAGTCCTTTATCCTTATCTCTGATCGAGAGATTTCTGACCACTTCGGCAACCTGATAAATATCTCCCGATTTAAGCTTTTCCACGTGGTTCTTGTAACGGCGAGACCAGTTGGTGGGCATTCTCGCTTCTTTCTTTCGAAGTACGGCGAAAACCTCCTCCACTTCCTCGTCATTGATAACCTCTCTAAGCCCAACTTCATCGGTATTATCAGCCGGAACCATCAGGGTTAGGTCACCATAAGCAAGCTTAAGAACCAGGTATTCGCGTTTTTCTCCAAACGCCTCCTTGGTCTCGCGCCTCTCAATTATGGCCGCACCATGATGGGGATAAACTACTTTGTCGCCTACTTCGAATGCCATCTCGCTCCTACCAACGAAAGTACCTAATGCCAGGGTAAATCCAAAAATCAAATTTCTCAAGTATTTAGGCCATTACAGCCTAGTTGATAAATAGCACAATATTGGCCTTCCTATACCCATAAAGATGCCACTAGTTTTATACGTATGGAAGACCCACGGCAATTGTTGGCAAAAACGGCATTATTCAATGCTCTAGACGAAGAGACTCTTGACGTAGTTCTCAATGAACTCAAGGTAATCAATTTGAAACGGAGTAAGGATCTGTTCCTGGAAGGCGATGAAGCCAACACTCTCTACGTAGTGGCAGAAGGTAGAATTGCGATAGTTAAATCATTTGTGGATCGCAAAGACTCTATGGTGGCCCTGATCGAACCCGGAGACCTCTTTGGCGAAATGGGTCTTTTCCAACATCAGGTTCGCTCTGCTACGGCAAGGGCTGTGGAGCATTCAAAGCTGCTTGAGGTCCCCTATCCGCAAATCAAACGGGCGCTCGAGTCCAAACCCTCGCTTCTTTGGGCGTTGGTTTCCCTTCTGGCACAGCGGTTGCGCTCCACCGACGAAGCCCTGGCTGACACAATGTTCCTAGACGTAACCGGAAGAACAGCAAAGCGAATACTTGAGATATCAAGTGACTCAGATAGCTTCGTGATTCCACTTACTCAAGAAGAATTGGCCGGACTAGTTGGTGCCTCAAGAGAAAGAGTCAATAAGACTCTTGCAAGCTTCGTCAAATCCGGGCTGCTCGATATCAAAGATCGCCACTACACCATCCTTGATCGACCCAAACTTGAGCAGATCTCAAGCTAACCCTGTATACGAATTCAAGGTGAGTTGAATTTCCAGTGCTAAAGCATCTGACCAACTAGGTCTTTCACAGCCTTAGCCCAATGGGGACCGACTCCTTCTACTGAAGCTAAATCAGATTCGGAAGCCTCGATGATGGTAAAGAGTCCATCAAATTGTTCGACAAGAGCCAATTTGACTTCTTCTGGAATCCTTGCAAGTTTGGACAGCATCCTCAACCCTCGAGGCTCGAGCCACGAACCGAGTATCGCTTGAGTGGCCTCATCCGAACCATCGTCATATCGGCGCAAGAGGCCCTGGGGCAACGCCATCGACTGGAGACCCATTCCAACAACCGAAGAATCAAGCAACTCGTCGGCCTCAAGGGAAGCCAGATAGGCTTTTATCTTTTCTACCTCCCCAACACTGCATGGCCCCAGATAGTCCTGGATTACGTCGTTATATTCAGAGTCAACTCCGTAGCAAAGTTCATCGAGCTGGAGTGATATCAGCCGCCCTTGATCACCGAGTTCGATAAGGTAACCCTCGATCTCCTCCTCGATCCTCCTTACCATCTCTGACCGCTGTATAGCAGAGATCACATCTCGAAATGTGACCTGATTTCTAACCTCTAGGCTATCCAGTGTGGACATTACCCCACTCAAGCGGTCCCGATATCTTTCAAGTGTCGCAAGACCCTGATTAGCTCTGGAGAGTAGCATCGGCGTAGCAGAAATGGGATTCTTGTATGCACCCCGGTATACTGTGATAACCGAAAGCTCCTCAGAGACCGCGAATACCGAGACATCTACGCTCCTGGCAACCCGCTCGGCAGTACGATGCCTTGTGCCGGTTTCAGAGGTTGGCACAATTGCATCCGGCACAAGATGGACATTGGCACGGGCAATTCTCGAACCGTCTTCGGAAAGGACAATTGCCCCATCCATCTTGGCCAACTCAAATAGTCGCTGCGGAGAAAATTCGGCATCAACCAGGAATCCGCCGGAGCAGATAGAAAGAACTTCATGGCTATCACCTAGTACGATCAGTGCACCCATCCGAGCTTGAAGTACTCGTTCCAATCCATCCCTGAGGGCGGTTCCGGGCGATATCTGCTTTAGTGCTTCGATGACCGCTGGCGACTTTTTCATAACAATTATCCTAGCGGCAAGATAATTACTCAAAATGCAATGAGGCCGCAACTAATGCCGACGAAAGGCTGCTGACCTTGATTATCTGCTGACCGTCAACGTCAGATCCAGATTTAGCCCCTACCACTGCTCTGGTGAAACCCATCCTGACCGCTTCCTGAAGCCGCTGTTTCTCACCCGAACCGAGTCGAATCTCGCCACCCAGCCCAATCTCTCCGATGCACACAAGCGTTGGATCTACTGGAATATCTTTTAGTGAGGAAACGACTGCTAAAAGAACAGCCAGATCAGCAGAAGGATCAGTAATTTTGACGCCGCCCGCGATGGAGACAAACACATCTTTATTGTGAAGCTTTATCCCAGCCTTCTTTTCGAGCACCGCCAACAGTAGTAGGAACCTGTTGAAGTCGATCCCGGTAACCACCCTTCGCGGCTGCTCTGCCGATGTGGGCACCACCAACGCTTGAATCTCGCAAAGTAACACCCGTCTCCCGTCCATCGCTGGGAAAACTACGCTACCGGATTGCCCGGCTACCCTGTCAACCAGGTGAAGTGCAGTTGCGTCAATGAGGTCTTCCAGTCCCGATTCCCCCATCTCAAACATTCCCAAATCTCCAACTGGACCAAAGCGATGTTTAATTACTCGCAGCACTCTGAGTGAAGAGTCACGATCGCCTTCAAAATAGGCAACCGTATCCACCAAATGCTCGAGAACTCGAGGACCAGCCAAACTGCCGTCTTTTGTTACATGCCCGACCAAAACCAGTGCAATGTCAGAAGCTTTAGCCAACTCGATCAGACGTGCCGCGCATTCTCTAACCTGAACCACACTGCCCGGAGAAGATGCCAGTTCGGGATCAGCGATTGTCTGGATTGAGTCGATCACCACCACAGCAGGCCTGTAATTTCGCACATGAACCTCGATGTCAAGCACGTTGTTTGCGGTCAGAATCCCTACCGAAACCTCTTTGCCCCTAACTCGGTGAATTCTTGATGCAACCTGATTGTCCGATTCTTCCGCACTCACATATAGCACCACCTCACCGCTTAGTGCGACATTGCTCAAAAGCTGGCTTAGCAGGGTCGACTTCCCAATCCCAGGCTCACCACCAACCAGAGTCACTGATCCAGGGGTAATTCCTCCACCGAGTGCTCTGTCGAACTCTATTAAACCAGTTGGGAATATCGATGCATTCAGCTTATTAGCGACAAAATGGACAGAATCAAGAATGGTAGACCTTTCAGAATGCCCAGGTCCGACACTAGCTCGGGAGAAATTGGCATCTCGAATCACGACTTCTTCTAAGGTATTCCACTCCTGGCAGGTCGAGCATCTACCCGCCCACCTAAGATGCGATGCTCCACAGCTGCCACATATGTAATGAACTTTGGATTTGGTCACTCAAATACCTTATTGAATAGCTGTGACATTCTAAAGCCGCCTCTCCAGCCTTTGCAGGGCCAACATCTAGCCAGGTCGATTAACGAATTTAGGGAGGCTAGGCCTCCCTAAATTTAACTTGCATTGATCGATAAATACTGCGTTGGAGCTAACTGCTAAACCTGATCTGTACTTGATCCAGATTCAGCCAACTCAATAGTTGGAGGCACAAATCCTTCAACAGACCTAAATACGATCTCATCATTTTGTGCGTCAACTATCACAGTCTCACCCACTCGGAATTCCTTCCACAAAAGCCGTTCCGAAAGCTGATCCTCAATCATCCTCTGAATCGCCCTTCGCAGAGGTCTGGCGCCCAAAGTGGGATCGTAGCCCTTTTGGGCAACCAATTCCTTGGCAGCTTGAGTAATCTCAAATCCGATACCCAGAGACTCAAGGTGAGTCTGAACCCTCTTGATCAACAGGTCAACAATCTGGACCACCTCATCCTGAGATAGTTCATGAAATACAATCACGTCATCAATTCGGTTTAGGAACTCCGGCTTGAAGTGAGCCTTTAGAGCCTCATTTACCTTGATCTTCATCTTCTCGTAGGTGACCGCCTCAGAGGTTTTACCAAATCCGATGCTAGCCTTGCGCAAATCAGCCGATCCGAGGTTAGAAGTCATGATCAAGATAGTGTTCTTGAAGTCCACAGTCCTACCCTGAGAGTCCGTCAACCTTCCGTCTTCAAGGATCTGAAGCAGGGTATTGAATATGTCAGGATGAGCTTTTTCGACCTCATCGAACAGCACTACCGAGAACGGCTTACGCCTAACTGCCTCAGTTAACTGACCACCCTCGTCGTAACCTACATACCCAGGAGGTGAGCCGACCAACCTTGAGACAGTATGCTTCTCCATGTACTCGCTCATGTCCAGCTGGATAAGAGCCGATTCATCACCGAAAAGGAACTCAGCCAAGGTCTTGGCAAGTTCTGTCTTACCAACTCCAGTCGGACCTAGGAATATAAATGATCCGCTAGGACGCTTGGGATCTTTCAATCCTGCACGGGTTCGCCTGATTGCCCTTGAAAGCGCCGAAATAGCCTCTTCCTGACCAACTATCCTGTGATGCAGCTCGTCTTCCATTCGGAGTAATTTAGCGGTCTCTTCTTCTGTCAGCTTGTAAACAGGTATCCCTGTCCAGTTGGCTAGAACTTCTGCTATCACGTCCTCATCGACAATGTCGAAAAGATCCCGGCCTTCCGAGCGCCATACTTCCTGGAGCGCCGATTTCTGATCGAGCTTCTCTTTTTCTTTGTTGGTAAGACGCTTGGCCTCGTCAAAAGATTGCTTTTCGATAGCAATTTCTTTTTCACGACGGATTCGAGCCAAGTCACCATCGATGTCTCGCATCTCAGGAGGCATTGCCATTCTTCGGATCCGCAACCTGGCGCCAGCTTCGTCGATAAGGTCAATTGCCTTATCGGGTAGATACCTGTCAGCTATATATCGATCAGCCAGGTTGGCGGAAGCCACTAGAGCCTGATCAGTAATGGTCACGCCGTGGTGACTCTCATATTTTTCTCGCAGACCCTTCAAGATCTCAATGGTGTCTGAAAGGGACGGTTCTTCAACTTTGACCGGTTGGAATCTTCGCTCCAACGCAGCGTCTTTCTCCAAATGCTTGCGGTATTCGTCAAGAGTTGTGGCCCCAACGGTCTGAAGCTCACCTCTAGCCAACATTGGCTTGAGGATCGAAGCGGCGTCAATTGCACCCTCAGCAGCACCTGCTCCCACTAGAGTATGAAGCTCGTCGATGAAAAGAATGATATCTCCCCGACTTCGTATCTCTTTAAGTACCTTCTTCAGACGCTCCTCAAAGTCACCACGATAACGGCTTCCAGCTACCAGTGCTCCCAAGTCCAAGGTGTAAAGCTGCTTACCCTTGATAATGTCAGGAACTTCATTTGCAACTATCTTCTGAGCAAGTCCTTCAACTATGGCAGTCTTACCCACACCGGGTTCACCGATCAAAACCGGATTATTCTTAGACCGCCGTGATAGAACCTGCATCACTCGCTCAATCTCTCGATCACGCCCAATGACAGGATCCAGTTTCTTTTCCCTTGCCATGGCGGTGAGATTACGACCAAACTGATCCAGTACAGGGGAACCGCCTGACGACTCAGTTCCAGAGGAAGCACCAACTCCGGCACCAGCATTCTCTTTACCCTGGTATCCGGAAAGCAACTGAATCACCTGTTGTCGAACTCGGGGTAGATCAGCACCCAGACTCACTAAGACCTGGGCAGCGACTCCTTCGCCTTCTCTAACCAAGCCCAACAACATATGCTCGGTCCCTATATAGTTGTGGCCAAGCTGCAATGCCTCACGTAATGAGAGCTCCAAAACTTTCTTAGCTCTTGGAGTAAACGGTGGCGATCCAGCGGTGGCACCACCTGCTGGCCCTATCGTTTCTTCCACTTTCTCCCGTACTGCCTCCAGGGAAATTCCCAAAGACTCCAGGGCGCGGGCTGCAACCCCTTCACCTTCGTGGATGAGTCCAAGAAGTATGTGCTCAGTTCCAATAAAATTATGATTTAAAAGTCGAGCCTCTTCCTGTGCCAGGACGAGTACTCTTCTAGCTCTATCTGTGAAGCGTTCGAACAAACTGTCCGCCTCCCTCTACGGGCCAATGGGACTACTTACTAGTCTACCCTTAGCGTGATACTTCTGCGAAAGGCTTTGAACTCTTTCTTATTTTCTTTACAATTAGTTAACGTCAAAAGTCGCTAGTTATTTCATATCGCTATAACTTGTTCTCCATAATTGAATTTTGACCTTGCATTGTGAGTTTTAATTCAAGTTGCCCTATCTTCTTTAATAGTGGATATTACAGAAGCATTGACCCAATCTAATTTGGAAGCCGATCTTCGTGACTTTGAACAACTTTTAAGAGAGTCGGTCACGGTTCATGACAGCTTCCTTTCCGACGTAACCCGTCACCTGATTGACGCGGGCGGTAAACGAATACGGCCAATTTTGGCCATCACCTCAGCCCATGCTGGAAATGCAGAAGTCACCAAAGATGTGCTTATGTCGGGGATTGCAGTGGAGCTTGTTCACCTTGCCTCGCTATATCATGACGACGTCATGGATGACGCAAATACCAGACGAAACGTGGAAAGCGTCAATTCAAGGTGGGGAAACCTTGTCGCCATAGTCGCCGGAGACTACCTTCTGGCAAAAGCGGCCGGAATTGCCGCTCGGCTTGGAAGAGAGATCGCCGAACTTTTAGCCGACACACTGGCTGACCTATGTGCAGGTCAAATTCTTGAGGTCCAAACCGCATATAAGACATCCAGGACCATCGATTCCTACTTCGATGCCATCGCCGGTAAAACCGCTTCCCTAATGGCAACCTCCTGCCGAATAGGTGCCTTGGCTGCAAACTTGGATCGAGATCACGTTGAGATAGTAACCAATATCGGCAGATCTCTGGGTATGGTCTTCCAGATCCGTGATGACATACTCGATTTGATTGCCCCAGCCGAGGTATTAGGTAAAAAGCCGGCCCAAGACCTTATGGAAGGAATCTATACCCTGCCGGTTTTAGAAGCGCTGAGAACTCCAGTGGGTCCGATGTTAAAACCTCTCCTTACCAACAACATGGACGACTCTTCAATCCAAAAGGCCTTGCAAATCATCCTGGAAACCGATGGGATAGCTTTGTCGTGGGCAAAAGCTGTTGAATACGCCAACAGCAGTTTTGAAAGTGGCAAAACTATAGGATCGCCTTTCGCAATCGAACTAGGCGGGTTGGCCAATTTTATTTTGGATCATACGCTGCAGCTAGTAAAGCCATATCTCGATTGACACAGCCTCGCATGTCAATACCGATACAGCTATATAGCTGTATCGCTTAGATGATTTCCCATCTAGCTTTCAAGCCTGGAATTGCAGCGTGATTCTATGAGTATTTTTGCTCCAGCTGGTTTATCTCGGGAAGACCTATAAAGTCCAAAAAATCACCAAATGGAACCATCTTGTCCATCGCCTCAATGGGAGTCCCAAACTCTTTGATTGATTTAAGTACATTTCTAATCGCAAAGGTCGCACTCAACAAAGTTCCGATTGGAAATATAATCATTTTAAACCCTAGGTCCTTGATTTGCTGAAAGCTAAGTGGAGGAGTCTTACCCCCTTCGGCCCAGTTGAAGACCAGAGGAAAACCGCTAAAGGTTTTGGCTACTCTCTCAATTTCTTCAAGGTTGACGGGGGCTTCAATAAACAACATGTCCGCGCCCGCGTCACGGTATTTCTTGGCCCGCTCTAGGGTGCTATCAAGACCTTCCACGGCGCGGGCGTCGGTACGAGCAATGATTACAAAATCAGGATTCCGGCGGGCGTCGACTGCAGCCTTGATTTTGCTTACCATTTCCTCTGCAGGAATCACAACTTTCCCAGACATATGGCCACACTTCTTCGGAGCGAGCTGATCCTCGATATGAACTGCAGCAACTCCGGAAAGCTCATACTGTTGAACAGTACGAATTACATTTATAGGATTCCCGTATCCGGTATCCGAATCTGCAATAACCGGAAGCGGAGCCACTGCGTCAGCAATCTGCCTAGCGTGGTCGACCATTTCATTCATGGTCAGCAGCCCCACGTCTGGTCTGCCCAGAACCGAGGCTGAAGCTCCAAAGCCAGTCATATACACCGCGTTAAACCCAGCCTCTTCGATCAGCCTTGCACTAAGAGCATCAAATGCCCCTGGAGCTAAAAGTGGACCTTCTGCCTTTAGAAGTTCTCTTAACTTCGAACTTGGATTGGCACCAGGCTTGATGAAATCTCCCATTTGATCCTCTCTGACATTCGCCTCAATCACGCGCATCAACTACTTATCATCATAGCTAACAGCTTCTTTAGCTTTACCAAGGCATATCTGAGCAACTGAGCTAGGTCAGGTGCTGCCATGATGAAAGAAAAATCCACGTTACCTTTGAAACCAGCTCCAAAAGGGCATCTTGTTATTAAATCGGCTTGTTCCAAGCATATTTTTATAAACGTTCAGCTTTGAGTTCATCAGAAGCCTGAACCGGAAAACTCCCGCCTGCGCCACCCTGATCCAAAGGCAGTTCTGGCCATTTCCATATAGCAATCGCAAAAAGCACCATCGCAGGACCCAAGTTGGGATCTGTTCCGGTACCGGTAAATAAATACCCAAATCCCTGACCGGTTGCCCAAAAAAGCAAGGATACAAATATCCCTAGAGCAAGTGCGAAATCACGAGTCAGGTGCCTCAAAATTCCCCAGCCGACCAAGAATTCCACGATCAATAAACCCAAAGCAATCCCAGTTCCCCTGCCAGCAGCGATATGAGCCAGAGTCTTATCAAATGCGGCCAACCAGCCAGGTTGACTGCTGCCAACGGCGCGTAATTGAGCTGAAATCGCGCCAGGAGCCCAGTTGGCCGCTTCCAGTTCCAGCATGGCTGTACCACACCAAAGTACCGCCCAAAGAATTCGAGCGCCGGACCCAGACTGCCACCACGTCTGCAACGGATCACTTGTATCCGCATTCAACCACAATTTAGAGCTGGGCCAAAGAACAATACTAAGGATGGCGTAAACAATTGCAGCACCTGGCGCACCGCTCAGCATGGATGCCTGGGGAAAGATGAGCTGTCCCACGCCTTCTCCCACCAGCCACACACCAATCGCCCAAACAGCCGAGACAGCCAGCGATAAACGCACAGTACGTGGCCATAACAAACCTAAACCGATCCCTATCTGTACAGCTGCTATGCCAATTGTGGATGCAATCTGATAATGAACCATGAAAGCAATTACGACTCGCAAAAAGTCGGTAAGCGTACTGGGTGGACCCATGGTGTTTTGGGCAATCTGACCCAAGAAACCATTAGAACCTTTTACGAACATGTAGGGCTGCAGCTGCAAAAGACCGTCGAAAAGCCAAAACATGCCTAACGCCACCTGAAGATGGCGCTGGTTAATGCGCTGCCAGAAATAACGGAAGTTCAACTGCTCTCGGCACTTCTATTTCTTACTAACCAAATATGGCTGTCATTCAACAAATCCCGTTGCGACAATTTCTGGTTATAAAGATGCATACTCCGATTATGGCACCTTCTAGACAAAAATTGATAACACAAAGTGAACCGACCCGAAATAAGCGATCACGACCAAGAAACTGACCTTTATCCAATGAGGCCAGGTATATAAACTCGACAATTTAAATTTGGGAGCCAGCGGTAAAAAGAGTGCCATCTAAAGCCGTGGCACCCTAAAACATTGCAAGATGTAAATCAGTTAGAAGCTGCCTCTACTCCAGCCAGAGCGCACTCCATATCCTGGCTATAGTGACCGCCCGATACTCCGATCCCGCCTACCAGGTCCCCGTTCAAAACGATCGGGTAACCTCCGCCGAATACCACTAATCGGGGAGTATGTACTATTCCGGTGTAAAGCGGTGGATCGTCCTTGATAAAGTCATACCAAGCATCAGTAGAAATTCCGAAGCTGACTGCGGTGTAAGCCTTGTTCTGGGCAATATCAACACTTAGCAGCTTGGCTCCGTCCATTCTGAGAAATGACTTCAACACCCCTGACTCATCCACTACAGCAATCACCATCGGCACTCCGATTTCTTTGGCTTTTGCTGCTGCAGCTTGGATTATCTTTTCCGCTAACTCGGCGGTGATACTTGGCTTATCAAACGTTTTTGCCATAACCCGATCTCCCCTACGAAAAGACCCTCGCCAGTTAAGCAGAGAGCCCATTGATTTTGATCGAACATCATGATACATCATTAGACAAAAGAAAATCTCTGTTTCATAGTTATGTAGAACCCGTGATGAGACCTAAATTTCCGGATGTGCCAACTCCGATCTAAAGGCCACAGAACTTGCTAAAGCAGATACAAGCATCATAACTCCTGCAACTACAAGCGCAATGGATAGGCCTCGGTGAAATTGAAGATATGCAATATTGATAGCTTTTAGAAGCAATGGGCCGTAGGCCTTTTCGATATTTGCGATCTCTCCACTGCTTCCGCCAGGAAGGCTCCCGGTTTGGATTGTTACAAGGACTATTTTCCGTAGTTGTAAAGGAACTCCAATACCGATCAAACGCCTGGTTAGACCGACTGTGAGTTCTCGATTAAGCAATGAACCAAGCACCGATACGCCAGCTATCACGCCAAGGCCACGCGAAGCATTAGTTGTAGCCGCAGCCACTGCAGACTTTTCAGCTGGGAGAGCGTTCACTGCTATAGAAGTAACCGGAACTACAGTGATCCCAAAGCCAAACCCGACTAAAGTCAGCGAAATCATCAACAGGATCACCTCAACACCGTTAGATAGGGCCAGATCACATAAAAGTATGCCAATCCCTGAAATTGCCGCCCCAAAATACAAAGGGCGTCTGGGACCGTTAGCTGCAACCAATCTCCCTGCAAAGAGCGCTGATAAAACCATCCCAATGGTCATTGGAAGAAAAACAAAAGCTGTCCGGTAACCTGAGTACCCTTCAATTAACTGCAGATACAGCGCAGTGAAAAAGAAGACTGCAATGATCGCAAAAAATGTGCTGAATCCATTAATCAAAGCCACGACATAGGTGGGAATTCTAAAGTAGCTTAGGTCGACCACCGGGTCCGATACTGAGCTCTCAATTTTTATAAACGCAAGCAGGAACAACAGCCCGCAGATAAAGAGAAACACCACATATGGAGAGCCATACCCTCTGCTCTCTCCGATTATAACAGCAGATACTGTCGCTGCCAGAGAAATAATCGAGGCAGCAGCACCCATGTAATCAAATTTGGCGACACGAATATAGAAACTCTCGGGAAGCCATAATATCGAGCCCACAGAGCCAAAAATCCCCAATATAGCACTGAACCAAAACAGATCCCTAAATCCACCTAGCCCGACAATCAGGCCACCAACTGCTGGACCAACCGCAATTGCCAATCCCGCCACAGCAGCCCAAATCCCAAATGCTTTTGTCCTCGCCGAAGATTCCGGGTAGATCTGGCGAATCATTGAGAGCGTCCCTGGCTCAGATGCTGCTGCCCCAAGACCCATAATGCATCGTCCTGCAATCAGCATCGACGGGCTCACTGAAAGCGCCGAAATCAGTGAGCCAAATGTGAAAAGGCTCATTCCCAAAGCCAGGATCCGCCGTCTTCCATAATTATCGGCCAATTTACCAAAGCTAAGCATAAAGGCAGCGAATACAAGCGCATAACCGCCCACCACCCATTGAAGTTGCTGCAGACCAGCATTTAGAGAAGACTGAATACTTGCCAGTCCTACTGCGATGATGGTGGTGTCGATAAATGTCAGAAACTGAATCCAGCTAATGACCACCATGGAGCGGCGTTGTCCAACGTTACCCTTCACCAGGTACCCCTGACCACAATGCGACTAGCTTGATGCCGATGAAGTTGGAGTAGAACATGCTGGTGTAGTCTGACCCTCAAGCGAAAGCAACCCGCAGAAGCTGGAATCACCTACCTGCCACTTTCCGTTTACCTTGACTGCGGTTCCTGTTTGGTCTTGCAGTACTGGTTTGCCACCCAGATTGAGCGAATAGGTAACTGTAGCTTTGCTTGAACTATCCAGCACCACTTTGCTTACCGTAGCCGAGGCAGTTTTTTCTATTGGCTGCTGTAGCGCCAGATTGATGATCTGAGAAAACTGCTTACCATTTTGGAGCAAGCTAACTTTCTCCTTTGCCGACGTAGAGCCGGAAAAGAAATTGGCCCACCCGCTCTTTATAGCTGCAAGGTCAGCTGCCGTATTGGACGAGCTTCCTCCGCATGCACTGAGAGCAGAGCCCAAACAAAAAATCAGAAATACCAGCCGGAAGCGCTTCTCCCGACGCCCGAGATAGATTCCCACCTCTGCCACCTCCCCCTAAGCAGTACAAGGTAATAGGTATGATACAGCGTGAAATGTAGGCTTTGCGGCTAAAGCAAATATTTCCGCCTCGCTAGCGATCCTGCTCAGGCCGCATGGTCGGAAACGCAACCACTTCCCTAATTTGAGACTGGTCAGTCAGCAGCATTACCAATCGGTCTATCCCAATTCCAAGGCCGCCAGTTGCGGGAAGTCCATATTCAAGTGCCCGAATATAGTCTTCGTCCATTTCCATAGCCTCGTCATCTCCTGCTTTGCCCTGCTCAACCTGATGTTGGAATCGTCGTCGCTGCTCCTCGGGGTCAGTAAGCTCAGAAAATGCATTTGCCAATTCGCGTCCGGCAATAATCACTTCAAAACGCTCGACCACATCTGGTTTACTTCTGTGGTCACGAGAGAGAGGAGAAACCTCTTTTGGATAGTCATAGACAAAAACAGGATCCCAAATTGTGTGCTCTGTAGTTTTCTCGTATATTTCCAGAAGCACTTTCCCCTTGCCCCAGCTTGGTGCAACTGAAATATCATTTTCCTCAGCAATTGATAGAAGTTCGACAAGTTCCATTTCTAAAGATACTTCTCTTCCGAGCTGATCCGATACAAGCTCTTCCATGGTCGATCTTCTCCATGGAGCGGCGAGATTGATATCTCTACCCTGATACGTGATAGTGGTGGAACCATTTGAAATGACCGCCAAGTGGGAAATCAATTCTTCGGTCAGCATCATCATGTCGTTATAGTCTGCGTACGCCTTATACAACTCCAACATAGTGAACTCAGGGTTGTGCCTGGGAGAGATGCCCTCATTGCGAAACACTCTTCCGATCTCAAAAACCCGCTCGAAGCCACCTACCACCAGGCGCTTCAAATAGAGTTCGGGTGCAATCCTGAGATATAAATCGATGTCCAGGGCGTTGTGATGGGTAGTGAAAGGCCTCGCTAGTGCTCCTCCCAATACCCCGTGCAAAATTGGAGTTTCCACCTCAATAAAATCATTGGACTCCAGATAGTGCCTGATCTCCGAGATGATCCTGCTTCTTTTAATAAAAACCGATCTTGCATCCGGGTTTGCCCAAAGGTCCACATAACGCTGTCGATACCGGGTATCCGGATCAGTCACGCCATGCCATTTATCACCAAAACCTCGGACAGGATACGCCAGGACAACCCACGAAGAGATACGAAGGGAAAGTTCGCCTCTTTTGGTGGTCATAATTTCACCAGTTGCACCCACCCAGGTTCCAAGCGAAAGTGAGGCGAAGCGCTCAAACTCTTCTGTAAGATCCGCGCTCGCAAATAACTGAATATGACCCTTGGAATCCCTCAACTCCGCAAATGCGATCTTCCCTTGGCGCCGAAGAAGCATTATCCTTCCCGCTATGGAGTGGACCACTCCACTTGTTTCTCCGGGATTCAAATGCCCAAAGCTTTCTCTCAATTGAGCCGTGTCGCTTGTAGTGCTATAGGAGTAGGGGGTTTCAGATATCTCACTATCTGGGCCATCTGAAGGAAAAGACAATTAAATCAACCTCTCGCTGGAACATTCATTTCATATATCAGTCGCAAACCGTGAAGAGTCAGCCATGGCTCCACCACATTGATCTCTTTACAGAATTTGGAGATTACCGTTGACAGTCCCCCGGTAGCTATCACCACTGCTTGCTGGCCGATCTCCCCTCTGAAGCGCCGACAAAGACCATCCGACTGTTCTGCAAAGCCATAGATGGCGCCTGACTGTATTGACTCCACAGTCGATTTTCCTATGACACCTCTTGGCTCTACCAATTCCACGCGACGAAGTGCTGCCGCATTTCTGAAAAGTGCATTCATTGAGACCTCGATGCCCGGCACTATTGCTCCCCCTAGATATTCTTTGTGGCCCGAAACCACATCAAAAGTTGTGGCGGTGCCAAAATCCACAATTACACAAGGACCGGGATATAGATCGAAACCACCCACGGCATTGGCAATCCTGTCCGCTCCAACCTCTTTAGGATTGTCGTATAGAATCGCCATACCGGATCTGATTCCCGGACCTATTATCACCGGATCAGCATGAAACCACTTGTCCACCATTTCGCGCAGAGTCGAAGTAAGTTCGGGAACAGTAGAAGAAATCACTACCCCGGTGATCGAACTCAGCCTGTCTAGACCCTTCATTCCAAGCAGCTGGGAAAACAATAAAGCATGCTCATCGGAGGTTCGGTCTGACACCGTTGCAATTCTAAAATTGTGGCTCAAACCCTGATCTGCCCTCATCTTCGGTCGTGAGCTAGTCTCGCCACTCCAGATTGAATCGGCGTCATAGAGACCAAAAACTGTTTGAGTATTTCCAACATCTATCGCTAGCAGCACCCAAGTCCCCTAATGGCTTACATCTATACCTAAATTGTCGATCAATCGAACATCGCCGACCCAAGCGGCAATAACTAACCGCACCGGTCGATCAATCCTGTCAGGTCTTGTCAGAGTTGCTTGATCAACCACTAAAGCGTAGTCGAGAACCGGGTAATCGGACTTAGAAACCCCAGCTATAGGTTTTTTCAGTTCCATTACCATTACAGATTCCACAGAACTCACTTCCCGCAGCCCATCCGAGATTGCCGCCTTGGCGGCAAATAATGCTCTAGATAGGGCCAAGGCCGCCTTCTTCTGATCTTTGCTGAGCCGAAGATTACGAGATGACAATGCCAAACCATCTGAGTCCCGAACGATTGGCACCCCAATAATCTCAACCGGGAAATGCATCTCGTCCACCATTCTTGAAATAATGGCGAGTTGCTGAAAGTCCTTTTCACCAAAATAGGCTTCGCATTCCCCAGCCAAGATAAACAGCTTGGCCACCACGGTGGCTACACCACTAAAATGCCCTGGCCTGGACTTTCCTTCCAGGATTTCTGCAATCTTGCCTACCTCGACCCGAATCATGACTGGCTCAGGATGCATCTGATCACGACTGGGTAAAAATACTACGTCAACACCCAGTGAACTTGCGAACTCCAAGTCAGCTTGCAGCGTAACTGGATAGTTAACCAAATCATTAGAGTTGTCGAACTGCAAAGGATTGACAAAAATCGAGAGCACCACTACGTCAGACCGCTTACGCGCAGCCTTGATGAGTTCACCGTGCCCACTGTGTAATGCTCCCATTGTCGGAACCAGACCTATCGAAAGTCCTTGCGATCTATACACCTGGCACAGCCGCTGGAATTCACCGGGATCTGAAATCTGTTTCATATTTCACCTTTAGCTTACGCCAGAACTACTCACAACTCAGACTGGAGCTATACAGAGACACACCGGGAAGAATTTCCGGCTCTGACCTTACAGAGTTTTCTAGCAAATTTACAAGTGCTGGGCTAAGTTCCAAAGCAGCTTCTCGATTCAGATCAAGTAAGGGTGCAATCACAAAGCCTCTTTCTCTGGCACGCGGATGTGGAATAGTCAATTCCGGCACGTTAGAGTTAAAACCAGTTACGTAAATCACGTCAACGTCTAAAGTAGAT